>ONAK01000047.1 GCA_900315765.1 uncultured Prevotella sp.
CAATCTGGCAGGTAATAAGACATTATAATGACGTAGTACTATTATCAATAAATATTATCAAAAGTAGAGCTGAGAATCAATCACTTAAAGAATGATACCAAAAATGCCTCCTGATAATTTTTTTCTTGTGATAAATCACGATGAGCTTCACGTCCTCAGGCTTGAGTGGGATTAATTCTTTCTGCATAGTTTTACCTACGGATTTTACGGATTATACTCTACATGATTTTGCCTACGCAACTAGTAATGATAGCCGATCCTGCCATAGTGGCAAAGAGCATAGATAAGAACTGGAAAATTGCTTTCATTGTAATTTTTTTCATAACACTTTTTGTTTTAATGGATTAATAATATTACTTTTGTCATGCCGAGCATGCACCCCTTTTTTTTGTCATGACGGCCATTCTCCCTTTTTGTCATTCCGAGCGCCCCCTTTTGTCATGTCGAGCGCCCCAACCCCTATTGTCATGTCGAGCGTAGTCGAGACATCTCTGCGGCTCGCCGCTTGCGCCCAAGGGCGCATTTATGAGATCTCTCCATGCGCTTACGCTTAGTCGAGATGACAGTGGGAAGGAGGAGAGGGTGAGAGGGTGAGAAGGGTGAAAGAAAAGCTACCACACTGCAGGCTGCATTCATGGCGGGGAAAAATGGACTTGTTTCAGTATGGAGACTGACTGGTTTGCCATTGCATCACCCCGGACAGCATGGTAGCTCTCTTAATCACGCTTAATCGCCCTCGCCGGGATTGCCGGTGCCGCCCTGGTAGCCGCTATTGCCGCTATTACCGCCATTGCCGCCTGATGATGGACTCTCGCTCTCTACGTTCATCGAGTTGTCGTGGGTCTCCTCGAATACCACGTCCTTCAGCAGACTGATGGCGGTGACGTACTTCTGCTTGACGGTGCCGTCGCCCTTCTTGGTCTGACCTACCACCACACGCTCGGTCTCTGGCTGGAACAGCACGCGACGGGTGGTGATGGTTGATGCGCCGCAGTCCTCGGCCTTGGTTACACCGATGCTCGAGAAACCAACCTTCAGGATGCCGATGCCCTCGAGCTTGATCTTCTGGCCCATCTCGAAGAAGTGCTTCATGGCCTCGCCCAGCTCCTGCAGCACGGCCTTGATGTCGCTCTTCTTCACCGATGCCTGGCGCTGGATAAAGTCGGCAATCTCGTCGGTACCCACAAAGTGGTTGTCGTAAACGGCAGTGGCATAGAACTTGCCAAATGCCTTGTTCATCGGGTTGTTGTTCTTGAGTTTAATAAACTTCTGACTCATAGATGATTTAAAAATTTAAAAATGTAAAAATGTAAAAATGTAAAAATTAGGTTGCTGGCAGCCGAGTCATCTGTAGGGCGTCGAGATAGGCTTAACAATCTATTCAGATAGTTTCTGCAGAGTGTCCAGGTAATCCCTATGGGGGGTAAGAGATAATCTGAACGAGTCGTTCGAGACTTCTGAGTGAGGCGTTAAAGCCGTCTCAATGGCTTGACTTGCTTACCGGTTACAAAGTTACAACATCCGTGAGGGCGTTTTGTCGGCAGAATCCATCAGAATCGCCACAATCGGCAGAATCATTCAGATTTAACATATTTTCAGTCGATACACAACCAATACTTGATCCGCTCCACCATCTGGGCTGTATAGCCAGAATCGCCCGTGTGATAATGCAGTCGGCGCAGATCAGCCATCAGCTCAGGGCAGCCCGACACCTCGAGCCACAGCTTCTTTAATCGGCTCTCAGGTTTAATGTTGCCGGCATACAGTGCATCCGCCAGCTCTTGCTTTGAATAGTCTTTTACTTCTAACATAATTTTTTAAGTTTAATCGATTGATTTTATTTATAGCTGTTACTCGTAGAGATAGTCAAGTATGTCTATCTTACGTTTTTTCTGAGAGTAGGAAGTATTCATCTCCAGGAAGGATGATACGTGTATTGGCGGCGAGTCTTCCCAAAAGCTTTGCTGCATGACCCTTTGTGCCGCATCATACCATTGTTTGAATGCTATTCCGTCGAGGTCGGTATCTGGCATCATCAGCACTTTGTGCCCTCGCAGGGGGCGAAACTTGTCTGCCTGTACCTCGCCAAGACCGCCTGCTGCCAGCCATATGTACTGCGGATAGCGCTCACTAAGCACAAATGCAGTCTTCTCTGCTTCTACGATTACTATTGGCTTTTGCATCAGTTCCTCGCGGTTGCCTTTGAAGAGTGGTATCAGCTGATGTAGTCCGAAAAAGCAATGGCTTGAGGTATGCGTGGCGCCAGGGAAGCGGTTCTTGCGCTTCTTGATGTCGCTTACCCAAGTGGGGTGGAAGCGCTCGTCCTTATTACGATGGCAGTTGGGTAGGTAGTACATTACCTTTCCATCGTGAACACGGCCTTCAGTATCAATCTGCCAGAAGATGACGCCACCTTTACGGGATGAACCGATACAATAACGGCACGCGGCACTGACCATCTGGTCCCATGATAGCAGTCGGCTAGCTACTACAGCATCGCAGAACTGATTGCGGATTGACAAGCAACGTTGCCATAAGCCTGCTGTTACATGTCGGTATAGGGGCGAACTATCAATCTCGGCCAACATCTGGCGAAACGATACCATGTTAAGACCCCTTATACTGCAGCCCTCCCCCTCCCTAAAGGGGGGAGGGCATGTATAAAGGGGGCTTCTTAACATGGCATTCGTATTACCGCCACGCGGCCTTTGTTGTCCAACACTTTCTTCACTACACGCTGCTTTTCGGCTGCATCATACACTTTCTCGTAGTAGCCCGCAATGCGAATGCCGCTAAGCTTCATCACTCGTTCTCTCAAATCGTCGCAATTCAGGAATGCTGCGCCACCCATTGCTGTGTCAAAAAGTTTACGCAGATTCCAAGGCATGCTATTGTCGCTGGCATTCTGGTCGACAAACTCCTGATTGAACGTAGTTCTATCTTCTTTTCTTTCAGATGCCGACTTGCCGTTTTTTCTGCTGTTTGTTTCGTCTGTTGCGTCTACTTCGAATGGTAGTCCATTATTGTCGAACTCATAGTACATCGGGTTTTCTACGTAATATCTGCGTGAAAAGCTAAGGTCGACCGAAAAGGTGTGAGAATTGTTACGCTTATCGCAACTAAACACCTCGTACGACTTCTGAAGCATCACTGTACCTATCCATCCTCGCAGGTTGAGTTTTTCGCCCGACCTGTTAAGATGAATCATCATCGTAATGTTGCATTTATTCGTGGTGGCAATAGCTAGTAGTCGCTGCATCAGTTCTATCGATTCGGGACCGCTATTGATATCCTTCATCAGGTCGGCTATGCCATCTATAAAACAGATGTCGGGTTTATAAGTGTCAATGGCCAGTGCCAGCATCTCCAAGCGCTCACTTGGAGTGTGATGACGTACATTGTACACAAAGAAGTTCTCATCGGGGAACTGCTCCTGCCCAATCAACTTTCCTACGCGGTCGGTAAGAATGTGCTTGGTAGTACTCAGGCTCTGCTCGGTGTCGAACCACATCACCTTGACAGGTTCCTCGCTAATTCGTTCAAACTCAAGTACCTGACGCTTTACTGAGCATGCCATCAGCATGGCTGCTACGTTGGTTTTACCCACCTTTGCTGCTCCGGTCAAGGTACTTAGATCGCATCGTGGAAAACATGGTGCACCTTTAAACTTGAAGAGGTACTGCTCTTCTGATACATCACTCTCACTCGTCACTCGGTCCTTATCCAGTGCGATAATCTCGGGTGTTACTACTGTAGGCTTTCCTGCATATTGCAGAGCCTGGTTTACTGAGTCTTGGTTTGTTATTGTTTCCATAAGTTTTAAAAGTTGATTAAAATGAATATGGCACAAAGGTAGGGAAAAAGTAAATACGAACTACCCCCTGGGGTACCCCCGAGGGTAGTAAAAAAAATTGTTCCGATGCAAGTATGCATCAGAACAACCTGATAGTTAGCCAAGAACTTCTCTCAGTTTGTCTAAGAAGCTTCTTGACTGTCGCTGTGCGAGAGCTTTGTTATAGTCGCCATGCATGTCATTACGCTGCCATAATTGCTCAAAGACCTTCCATTTGTTATTAATCTCGAGCTTCGCTGCCATATGGTAAGCAAGGAGAGCAGATAGGGTGCGTGAGATATTGGGCTGATAGTCGTTTTTTACCCAACCTTCAGCAATAACCTTCTTCCACAACTCCATAGCCTCATCGTTGGCTAGACATTCAGGCAGTATAGATGCTTGGTCGTCATCTGGTTTGAATATCTCACCATTTATAATGATTTGGGTACCAATACTACCAACATGTTGAGCGCCTTTCTCAACGTAAACTAACTTATAATTGTTGCCGCGACTCTTCTTGTCGAGCTTTCTTATAGCTTTACTTAGCTTGTTTACTATTTTATTAAGTTTCTTCATATTTTATATTAATATTTACAATCGAAAGCAATACTCAAGAAACATATCACACCGAGGCCGATGTGATACGATATTGTAGGTGAGTTCTCGAGTCGGGCCCACATGTCAAGAAATGGGGCCCAGGCAGTTGTCCCCGGTGTAATGATTCTTTTCATATTGCCATTCGTTTTTGTGGTTGAAGTCGCAAAATTACTAACTTTTTAGCGTATTTCAAAAAAATCTTTTGATTATTTCTGTGATATAGATATAAATGTCAACAAATGGTGATGATTGAAAGTATTATTATAGCCAAAATAGGCGAAAAATCACGTTTTTGTTTTGTATTGTAATCACGGGGTCGGAGAATGTGATCATATCATCAAGAGAACCAATGATTACCAGCGGCTTTCCTATCTTGTCATCTCGACCAAGCGTCCTTTTTCCACCTTGTCATCTCGACCAAGCGTTAGCGCGTGGAGAGATCTCTTGAATGCGCCTTCGGGCGCAAGCGGCTGAAGCCGCAGAGATTCCTCGGCTGCGCTCGCGGGGGGGAACGCTCGGAATGACAAATGGGGGGTGGGGGGGAGCGCCTCTTACCTCTTTTAGCAACTTTGCAACTGGGTTGCAGGGGGATGTTTGTACCTTTGCAGGCGGAAAGAAATAGTTAAACGATTGGATTATGGGAAAAATAGAATGTAAGACTTGTGGGGTTTATGAGCATCATCATGAGCATGAGCATGAGCATCATCATGAGCATGATACTAAGGAGCAGCTGCGGCTGATTATTATTACGGCGGTGCTGCTGGTGGGAGCGAGTGCTGTTGAGCATTGGTTGCAGCTGGAGACATGGCAGTTGTTGCTGGTTTATCTTATACCTTATATAATAATAGGGCACGACACGCTGAAAGAAGCTGTTGAGGGATTGGTACATGGCAATCCGTTTAACGAGCACTTCCTGATGAGTGTTGCCACCATCGGCGCACTGTGTATCGGTTTTCTGCCTGGGGCTGAGACTCAGTTCCCTGAGGCGGTGTTTGTGATGCTGTTCTTCCAGGTGGGTGAGTTGTTTGAGGGCTATGCCGAGGGGAAGAGCCGCGACAGTATAGCGCACCTGATGGAGATAAAGCCCGACTCAGCTACGCTTTGGAGGAAAGATGAGAGTGGCGAGTGGAAAGAGGTTGCTGTGGCTCCTGATGAGGTGAACGTTGGGGATATCATCGTGATTCGTCCAGGCGAGAAGGTGCCTCTGGACGGGGTGGTGACCGAAGGAAAGAGTTCGCTGAATACAGTGGCGCTGACGGGTGAATCGCTGCCGCGCGATGTGGCTGAGGGCGACGAGGTGATATCGGGCTGCGTGAACCTGAGTGGTGTGCTGCGTGTACGTGTCACCAAACCCTATGGCGAGAGCACGGTATCAAAGATTATCAAGCTGGTGGAGGATGCCGGCGAACATAAGTCGCAGAGCGAGACGTTTATCACCCGCTTTGCACGCATCTACACTCCGATAGTGGTGTTGGCAGCCGTAGCCCTGGCAATTGTTCCGCCGTTACTAATAGCCTTCACCCAACACCTATCACCAATCACCCTTTTCAGCACCTGGCTGTACAGGGCCTTGATGTTCCTGGTAGTGTCGTGTCCCTGTGCGCTGGTTATCAGCGTGCCCCTCACGTTCTTTGGTGGTATCGGTGGTGCATCGCGTCACGGCATCCTGATAAAGGGGGCTAACTATATGGATGTGCTGTCGAAGATTGACACCGTGGTGTTTGACAAGACAGGAACGCTGACACACGGACAGTTTGCTGTTACGGCGGTGCATCCCGATAGCTGCGATGAGCACCATCTGTTGCACCTGGCTGCTCATGTAGAGCACTTCTCTACACACCCGATAGGTGCGGCTTTGAGGGATGCATTTCCTGACGAGGCTACCGACGGCTGTAAGGTGGACCATGTGCGCGAGGTGGCTGGTCAGGGCATCGTAGCTGCGGTTGGCGACAAAGAGGTGGCTGTGGGCAATACGAAGCTGATGGACGCTGTGGGTGCCAAGTGGCACGATTGTCACCACACCGGCACCATCATCCATGTAGCCATCGACGGGAAATATGCCGGACATATCGTGATCAACGACCAGATAAAGGCTGACAGCGCCGAGGCCATCAAGGCGCTGAAAGAAGTGGGCGTGAAACGCACCGTGATGCTTACAGGCGACCGCAAGGAAGTGGCTGAGAACGTGGCAAAGACACTGGGTATCAATGAGTATCACGCCGAACTGCTGCCTGCCGATAAAGTTGCCCAAGTAGAACAACTATTAACCATCACCCATCACCCATCACCTAACACCCACGTCGCCTTCGTAGGCGACGGCATCAACGATGCCCCTGTTCTGGCTCGCGCTGATGTGGGTATCGCCATGGGCGGACTGGGTAGCGATGCGGCTATCGAAGCTGCCGACGTGGTGCTGATGGATGATAAGCCTTCAAAGATTGCTACCGCCATCCGTATCGCCCGTCGCACCCTGAACATCGCCCGTCAGAATGTGTGGTTGGCCATAGGCATTAAACTGGCAGTGCTGGTATTGGCAGCAGTAGGTGTGGCTACCATGTGGATGGCAGTGTTTGCTGATGTGGGAGTAACAGTGCTGGCTGTGCTGAATGCTATGCGTGCTCTGCGCGCATAGCTTGCGGCTTGGAAGTTTCCGGATGTACACCCGCACGGAATCGAACCGTGACCAACGGAACCGGAATCCGTTATTCTATCCTTTAAACTACGGGTGCGATTGCTTGAAAACGACTGCAAAAGTACAAATTATAATTGATAATTGACAATTGATAATTGATAATTAGGATTTGTTAACGAGTGAGGCAAATATGCAATTTGTTAGTAAAAATCAAATATTTTGTGTCAGAATGCAAAAATATTTGGGTTTTTGCTTGCATTTTAATAATAAATGTGTACCTTTGCACGCAATTTAAGCATAAACTGATTATATGGGACAAGTAATTAAGCCTGTGATGTATGAGCCGTTGCTGGATATGAAGCAGACGGAACAGGGTATAAAACTGATAAAGGAGTTCTTCCAACAGAACTTATCGACAGAACTGAGATTGCGCCGTGTGACGGCACCACTCTTTGTACTGAAAGGACTTGGTATTAACGACGATCTGAATGGTGTGGAGCGCCCCGTGAGCTTCCCGATTAAGGATCTGGGTGATGCCAAGGCCGAGGTGGTGCACTCGCTGGCCAAATGGAAGAGACTGAGTCTGGCAGAATATCACATAGAGCCTGGCTATGGCATCTATACAGATATGAACGCGATACGTGCCGACGAGGAGTTGGACAACCTCCACTCGCTGTATGTTGACCAGTGGGACTGGGAGGCCGTGATTCGTAAAGAAGACCGTACGCTGGCATTCCTGAAGAATATTGTGGAGCGTATCTATGCCGCTATTCGTCGTACGGAATACCTTACCTGCGAGACTTATCCGCAGATTAAGCCATTCCTGCCCGAGAAGATTCACTTTATACATGCTGAGGAACTGTTGCAGATGTATCCCGACAAATCGCCCAAAGAGCGTGAGGACGCCATCTGTGAGAAGTACGGAGCTGTATTTATCATCGGTATCGGTGGTAAGCTGAGCAACGGTGAGAAGCACGACGGGCGTGCGCCAGACTACGACGACTGGAGCACCATTGCTGAGGACGGACGCGCCGGACTGAATGGCGATATCCTGATTTGGTATCCTGTGCTGGGGCGCAGTTTCGAGTTGTCGAGCATGGGTATCCGTGTGGATAAGGAGAGCTTGTTGCGCCAGTTGGAGATTGAAGGTAAGGAAGAGCGCAAGGAGCTTTACTTCCACCAGCAGCTGCTGAATGATAAGTTGCCACTCTCTATCGGTGGCGGTATCGGTCAGAGCCGTCTCTGTATGGTGTTGCTGCACAAAGGACACATCGGCGAAATTCAGGCTTCAATCTGGCCTGAGGACATGAGAAAAGAGTGCAAAGCGCTTGGCATGAACCTGATATAATAATTGACCTATCATATTTTTAACACGGATTAATCTAAATTTTCAATAAGAAATCGAGGTTAATCCGTTTTCTTTTTGTACCTTTGCAGCCAAATTTGAATTTTATTATAACGTTATAACAAGAGAAAATGGCTGAAAGTAAGAAAATTAAGACCGCTTTGGTGAGTGTTTTCCACAAGGACGGACTGGATGAGCTTTTGAAGAAATTGAATGATGAAGGCGTTAAGTTCCTGTCAACCGGTGGTACACAGCAGTTTATTGAGTCACTCGGCTACGAGTGTCAGAAGGTAGAGGATGTTACAACCTACCCATCAATTCTGGGTGGACGTGTAAAGACTCTGCACCCAAAAGTGTTTGGAGGTATTCTGGGACGTCGTGACAATGAGGGCGATCAGGAGCAGATGAAGAAGTATGAGATTCCTGAGATCGACCTGGTTATCGTAGACCTTTATCCATTTGAGCAGACCGTGGCCAGTGGCGCCAGCGAGGCCGACATCATTGAGAAGATAGATATCGGCGGTATCTCTCTGATCCGTGCCGGAGCCAAGAACTTCAAGGATGTGGTTATCGTGCCAAGCAAGGCTGAGTACAGCGTGCTGCTCGACATTCTGAACAAGAAGGGCGCTCAGACCGATATCGAGGATCGTCGCATGTTTGCAACTCGCGCTTTCGGCGTAAGCAGTCACTACGATACAGCTATCAACGCCTGGTTCGTGAAAACCGCAAAGTAATAGTCAAATTGTAAATAGTCAAATAGTACAATAGATGGGATTTTTTAGTTTCGTACAGGAAATAGCAATGGACCTTGGTACTGCCAACACCATTATCATCAGCGATGATAAGATTGTGGTTGACGAGCCATCGGTTGTTGCTCTGGATCGCCGTACCGACAAGATGATTGCCGTTGGTAACGAGGCGAAGATGATGTATGAGAAGACTCACGAGAATATTCGTACCATTCGCCCGCTGCGTGATGGTGTGATTGCCGACTTCTCTGCTTGCGAGCAGATGATGCGTGGTCTTATTAAGATGGTTCACACTGGTAGCCGTCTGTTCTCACCTTCACTGCGCATGGTGATTGGTGTTCCTTCAGGTTCTACCGAAGTAGAGCTGCGTGCCGTTCGCGACTCAGCCGAGCATGCCGACGGCCGTGACGTCTACCTGATTTTCGAGCCTATGGCTGCTGCTATCGGTATCGGTATCGATGTAGAGGCACCAGAGGGTAACATGATTGTTGATATCGGTGGTGGTTCTACCGAGATTGCTGTGATTTCACTGGGTGGTATCGTATCAAATAACTCTATACGTACTGCCGGCGATGATTTGACAGCTGATATCCAGGAATATATGTATCGCCAGCACAACGTGAAGGTTAGTGAGCGTATGGCTGAGCGTATCAAGATTAATGTAGGTTCGGCTCTTACCGACCTTGGCGACGATGCTCCTGAGGACTTCGTGGTTCACGGACCAAACCGTATCACAGCCCTGCCTATGGAGGTGCCTGTATGCTACCAGGAGATTGCCCACTGTCTGGACAAGACCGTAGCAAAGATTGAGAACGCTGTGCTCTCTGCACTCGAGAACACACCACCAGAGCTGTATGCCGATATCGTGAAGAACGGTATCTACCTGTCGGGTGGTGGCGCCTTGCTGCGTGGTCTCGACAAGCGTCTCACCGATAAGATGCACATTCCATTCCACGTGCCCGAGGATCCCCTCCACAGCGTGGCAAAGGGTGCCGGCATCGCACTGAAGAACATTGATCGTTTCAATTTCTTGATGAGATAAAGAAATAGGGAATGCGCAACCTGCTGGATTTCCTTTACAAGTATCACCACTGGCTAGTTTTCATACTTTTGGAAGTAGTCAGTGTTGTTCTGTTGTTTCAGTACAACAGCTATCAGGGCAGTGTGTGGTTCTCAAGCGCCAGCGCCGTGGCCGGAAAGGTGTACGAGTTGGAGAGCAAGATGACTGCATACCTCTCGATGGCCAAGGAGAACGAGGAACTCACCATGCGTAACCTCTATCAGGAGCGTCAGCTCGACCAGTTGCGCCGCTTGTATGCCGAGGCAACCAAGGATACAACGGATGCCGAACTGAAAGAGCTTGAATTCCTGAGTCAGTATAAGCTGATACCAGCCAAGGTGGTTGAAAACTCTATACACAAACTTGAGAACCTGATTACCATCGATAAGGGTCGCAAGGACGGTGTAGAACCCGATATGGGTGTGGCTTGCGGTAACGGTGTGGTAGGTGTGGTTTATCTGGTTAGCGAGAACTACTCGGTAGTTATCTCGGCCCTGAACGCTGCCTCATCGCGCATCAGCTGTGCCATCCGTGGTCGTGGATATTTTGGCTATCTGCACTGGTATGGAGGCGACCCGTCGGTGGCCTATGTGGAGGATGTGCCCCGTCATGCTAAGTTCAAACTTGGCGAGTGGATGGTAACCAGCGGATTCTCGAGCATCTTCCCCTCGGGTGTTCAGGTGGGAAAGATTGAGCAGGTTTACAATTCGAGCGACGGACTGTCGTATAAGCTCAAGGTGCGCCTGAGTACCGACTTTGGCAATGTGCGCGATGTGGTGGTTATCAGCGATAAGAGTATAGCCGAACGCGCCGCACTGATGCAGGCTGCACGCGACTCGATTAGTTTCAAACAGCGTCAATAGTTAAGAAGATGAAGATAGAACTGGTAAACCGATTGGTGATGTTCCTTTCACTGCTTGTGGCTCAGGTGCTGATCTTGAACCATGTGCACTTTCTGGGCGTTGGCACACCGCTGCTCTACGTCTACTTTGCCATCACCTTCCGCCGCAACTTCCCCAAATGGCTTGTGCTGGTGTCATGTTTCCTGTTGGGACTGCTTATCGACATCTTCTCGAACACCCCCGGCTTGGCTTCGAGTGTGATGACCATTGCCGGACTGGCACAATGCTACCTGATGAATCTGATTGCTCCGCGCGATTCGGCCGAAGACCTTGCTGCCTCGATCAAGACACTGGGATTCAGTAAGTTTGCTACGCTAAGCGGATTCATTACAGTTTTGTATTGTATCCTGTTTTTTGCTATCGAGGCATTTAATTTCTTTGATATATTGATGTGGTTGGCGCGTTCGCTGGTGAGTGCCGTGCTAACCATGGTGCTGATATTAGCGATTGAAAGTGTGAGAAGCAGGTGAAGCAGAAGGATTACGATCTTGAATACCGCAAATATGTGATTGGTGGAGTGGCCGCATTGATTGTGTTCATCTACATCGTGCGTCTCTTTACGCTTCAGATTACCAGCGACGACTACAAGAAAAGTGCCGACTCAAACGCTTTCCTTAAGAAGATAGAATACCCATCGCGCGGTGCCATCATGGACCGTACGGGAAAGCTGATGGTTTACAATCAGCCTTCGTACGATATTATGGTGGTGATGAACGAGATGAAGGATCGCCTTGATACCCTGGATTTCTGTGAGGCTCTGGGTATCACGCGTGAAGAGTTCGACCGCCGAATGGCTACGATGAAAGACCGCAATAAGAATCCTGGTTATTCACGATTTACCGAGCAGCTGTTCCTGAGTCAGCTGAGCGATAAAGACTTCAGCGTGTTCCAAGAGAAGATGTACCGTTTCCCCGGTTTCTACATCCAGAAGCGTAGTGTGCGCCAATATACCTATAATATGGGTGCTCATGTGCTGGGTGATGTGGCTGAGGTATCGCCAGCCGATATTGAGGAGGATGACTACTACCAGCCCGGCGACTATATCGGAAAGCTGGGTATTGAGCGCTCTTACGAGAAGCAGTTGCGCGGACAGAAGGGTATACAGATATTGCTGCGCGATGCCCACGGGCGTGTGCAGGGCCGCTATCAGAACGGTGCCCTCGACCAGCGAGCCATTCCCGGCAAGAACCTCACGCTTGGTATCGATGCTGAGCTGCAGGCACTGGGCGAGCGACTGATGGAGGGTAAGATAGGTGCTATCGTGGCTATCGAACCTGCCACGGGTGAGGTGCTGTGTATGGTTTCGTCGCCTACGTATGATCCACGACAGATGGTGGGACGTATGCGTAGTAAGAACCATCATGCCTTGCAGCAGGATGTGTGGAAACCCCTGTTGAACCGTGCCATCATGGGACAGTATCCGCCTGGCTCAACGTTCAAGACCACTCAGGGACTGACGTTTATGACCGAGGGAATCATCAACTCGCACACCATGTATCCTTGTGCTCACGGATTCAACTTCAGGGGCTTGCACGTAGGCTGTCACGGTCATGCTGCACCACTGCCACTGGTGCCCGCGCTGAGTACATCGTGCAATGGATACTTCTGTTGGGGACTTTATCACATGATCAACACCAACATCAGTAAATACGGTTCTGTTCAGAACGCCATGAATACCTGGCGCGACTATATGGTATCGATGGGATTCGGATACCGTCTGGGTATCGACCTGCCTGGCGAGAAACGCGGACTGATACCTAACGCCATGTTCTACGATAAGGCTTATAAGGGTTCGTGGAACGGACTTACCGTTATATCAATCGCCATCGGACAGGGTGAGGTTAACGCCACACCGCTGCAGATAGCTAACCTTGGCGCTACAATAGCCAATCGCGGCTACTACTATGTGCCTCACGTAGTGAAACAGGTTCAGGGCGAGCCGCTCGACACCGCTTTCACACGCAAGCACTATACCAAGGCCAGTCGGGAGGCTTACGACTATGTGGTGCAGGGCATGCGCTCATCAGTGCTTGGTGGTACTTGTCACGAGTTGAGCAAATACGATTTTATGGCATGCGGAAAGACGGGTACCGCCCAGAACCGCGGTCATGACCACTCGGTGTTCATGGGATTTGCACCTATGGACAATCCGAAGATTGCCGTTGCCGTTTATGTTGAGAACGGTGGATGGGGTGCCACCTATGGTGTGCCCATCGGCGGCTTGATTATGGAGAAATACTTGAAAGGAAAACTATCTGAGGCCAGCGAGGCTAAGGCCCGCGGTATTCAGGAACGCAGAATAGCTTATGGCGCAGGTGATAGGTAACAGAAAGGAAAAGGGAGTCATCCGTTCACTCGACTACTGGACGATCGTGATTTACATCGCCCTGCTCACCTTCGGATGGGTCAGCGTGTGTGGTGCGAGCTACAGCTATGGCGATACCGATCTGTTCAGCCTCGACACGCGTTCGGGCATGCAGATTGTATGGATTGGCACATCTATCGTGCTGGGATTCGTGATCCTGATGCTCGACGATCGCTACCTCGACATGTTTGCCTATATCATCTTCGGCGTGATGCTGATACTGCTGTTCGGAACGATATTCAATCCGCATAGTATCAAGGGTTCGCGATCGTGGCTGGTACTGGGGCCCGTGCGATTGCAACCGGCCGAGTTTGCCAAGTTTGCCACGGCTTTGGCGCTGGCCAAGTTGATGAATACCTATGGGTTTAATATCGGCAAATGGAAAGATTTCGGTATTACGCTGGCCGTTATATTCATACCGATGCTGTTCATCGTCATGCAGCGCGAGACGGGTTCGGCTCTTGTCTATCTGTCGTTCTTCCTGATGCTTTATCGCGAAGGCATGCCGGGTAGCATCCTGTTCACGGGGGTGGCTATGGTCATCTACTTTGTGGTGGGCATACGCTTTGCCGACGTGATGTTGAGCATCACGCCAACCTCGGTAGGAGAGTTTGCTGTACTGCTGCTTGTACAGATATTCTCGGTAGGACTAGTCTATGTGTATTGCAACGATAAGCGCGACACCATCCGCATGGCGCTTGTTGGTTTTGCAGTCACGATTGTCGCACTGATATTCGCCCTGTATATCATCCCGTTCGATATCAACATCGTGGAGACGATACTCTGTGTGGCTATGATTATATATCTGTTATACCGTTTCCTGGCCACACGCTTCCGCAACTATCTGTGGATTACGGCATTTGCACTGGGTTCGCTGCTGTTCTACAATGTGGCCGACTACGGACTGAACCACGTGCTTGAGCCCCACCAGCGGGTGCGTATCAACGTGCTGCTCGGACTGGAGGAAGACTTGAAGGGAGCTGGCTATAACGTGCATCAGAGTGAGATCGCCATTGGTTCGGGTGGACTGCAGGGTAAGGGATTCCTGAATGGTACCCAGACCAAACTGAAATATGTGCCTGAGCAGGATACCGACTTTATCTTCTGTACCGTTGGCGAAGAAGAGGGATTTGTGGGTTCTGCGGGTGTATTGCTGTTGTTCCTGGCATTGATCTGGCGACTGATACATCTTGCCGAGCGACAAGTGCATCGCTTCGGTCGTGTTTACGGCTATTGTGTGGTAAGTGTGTTCTTATTCCATGTGTTTATCAATGTGGGCATGGTGCTTGGTCTTACCCCGGTTATCGGTATTCCGTTGCCATTCTTCAGCTATGGTGGTTCGTCGTTGTGGGGATTCACGCTGTTGCTGTTCATCTTCCTCCGCATCGACGCCGGCAGAAATCTGTTACATACTTAGTATTTTCCCCTCCTTGTCATCTCGACCAAGCGTAAGCGCGTGGAGAGATCTCATGAATGCGCCTTTAGGCGCAAGCGGCAAGCCGCAGAGATGTCTCGACTACGCTCGACATGACAATGGGGGGAATGGTTGTCATGACAAATGGGGGTAATGGTTGTCATGGCAAGTAGGGGGGAGGCTCGCTCACCTATCACTTTCCATTGCTATTCCTACGTCGGTGATGCCGGGCATGGTTTCGCGCTTCATGTGATGCATGACGTAAATATGAAGCGAATCGCCTTCGTATAACTCCACATTATCCAGGTTAAAGGTGTATTGGTAGCAGCTGATGCCTTTTCCCATCACATGACCGTTTTTCTCTACCAACGGACATTCTATGCGCTTTCGCAGTTTCAAGCCGCTGGGGTAGATGTCTTGTTCAACCACAACGCTCAGACTGAGAAACGGTATGGAGTTATCTGTGCGCAGCAAGAGCTGCTGGCGATAGCTGCCCGCCTCTTTCACACTGGGCACGTAGAAGTGCATGGTGTCGTTGCGCTCCCATCCGTCGTTGTCTACGTGCTCGTAGTGGTTGTATATCACACCCTGATTGCAGGCTGCCATCAGCAAGCCTGCAATCGAGAGTAGAAATATCTTTGCTTTATTCCGCATCCTTCACTTCCTTCTTGTCGTTAGGACGGTTGTTCTTGTTCTTCTTCTTTTTCTTTTTCTTGGCCTTGTCAAATCGGCTGATGTCGCCACCTGCCAGGTCGATGTGTGGTTTCTCCTCCTTTTTCTTTCCCTCGTCGTGTTCAAGCGAGATGGGCTTTTCGCCACGCTTGTTCATCTCGATGATCTCCTTGGCGCGCTCCGCGGTAATGGTCTCTAAGTTGGCGGCGATGTTCTTATCGGTAGAGTAGGAGCAGAGACCGGCCAGGATGTCGCTCTTAAACAGGTAGTATTCGCCGTCCTGAGTCTGCAAGGTAACCTCCTTGCTTGGCAGTTTCTTGCTGGCCTCGATATAGTCGTCGACCTCGTAGTTCAGACAGCACTTGAGCTTGGCACACATACCGGCCAGCTTCTGTGGGTTCAGTGATATGTCCTGGAATCGGGCGGCATTGGTGCTGACACTCGAGAAATTCTTCATCCAGGTGGCACAGCACAGCTCACGACCGCAAGGACCGGTACCGCCGATACGTCCTGCCTCCTGGCGGGCGCCAATCTGCTTCATCTCGATACGAACGTGGAAGGCTTGAGCCAGGTCCTTGATCAGCTGGCGGAAGTCAACACGCTCATCGGCGATGTAGTAGAAGATGGCCTTGTTGCCGTCGCCCTGATACTCTACGTCGCCTATCTTCATGTCGAGACCAAGTCCCTTGGCTATCTTACGGCTCTCAATCATGGTTGAGTGCTCGCGGGCCTGGGCCTCGTGCCATTTCTCAATGTCGTTGGGACGGGCTATGCGGTACACGCGTTTGATATCGTCGGGCGATTTGATGTTCACCTTTTTCAACTGCAGCTTTACCAGTCGACCGGTAAGTGTTACCACGCCGATGTCGTGACCGGGACTGGCTTCTACGGCCACAATGTCGCCTTTCTTCAGCTCCAGGTTGTTCACGTTGTGGTAATATCCCTTGCGTGTATGCTTGAACTGCACCTCAACCAGATCGGTGGTGTTGGCGTTTCCCGGTACGTCGGCCAGCCAGTCGTAAGTGTTCAGCTGTTTGTCCTGGCGTCCCACAGCCTGGTGGCACAATCCGCGGTCGCAGCCTATTCTTACTGTATGTTCATTGTTTTTTTCCATATATATTCACTATTCACTATTCACTATTCACTATTCACTATTCACTCTTCACTCTTCACTCTTCACTATTCACTTCTGCAACAGCAGTACTATCATTTGTAGCGCCAGGTCGAAGAAGACTATCTTTCCGTTGGCGTTCTGTCCGATGTCGCGAATGGCTAAGTTGGCCAGGTCGCTGATGGGCAGTATATTCTTCTCGTTCACAAATCGGGCGAAGTTCTTGGCAAAATCCTCCTCGCGTTGCGTCATATATACCAGTTCCTCGTCGCCGAAGTTATACATAAAGTTCTCGCGCGTCATGCGCAGAAAGAATGTCAGCCATCTCTTCTGTTTTTCGCGTCCCATGCCTGCCATCTGTTCGCTCCACTTGCGCAGGTCCTTGATCTTGCGCTGGTAGGCCAGTCGCATCAGCATGATATACATGTCGAGAAACAGTTCGTTTTCCGATCCCACCTGCAGCTCGTCGAGCGCCTTCATCCAGTTGCCATTGGCAAGTCGGGCTATGCGGTGAGCATCTTCCTGAGTGATGCCGCGCTTCTCTATCAGCGCATGCTCTATATCCTCGTTGCTGATCTTCTTGATATCTATTCTCTGCACGCGGCTGCGAATGGTCTCCAACAGCTTGTCGGGCTCCTCGCTCACCATGATGAACACCGTCTGGGTGGGGGGCTCCTCTATCAGCTTGAGCAGTTTGTTGGCGCACTCGATGTTCATGCGCTCGGGCAGCCAGATGATGCTTACCTTATAACCGCCCTGACTCGATTTCAGACTCAGCTTCCTCACCAGGTCGTCGCTCTCGCCGGCGGTGATGATGGCCTGCTGGTTCTCGCCTCCCATGGCCGTCATCCACTCTTCCATCGTGAAGTATAAGCCGCGCATCACCAGCTCGTGCCACTCTTTGGCAAAGTCGTCGCTCACGGGCTTGTGGTCGGCACTCATCGATGGCAGTTTGATGGTAGGGTAGGTGAAGTGCAGGTCGGGGTGCTCCAGTTTGGCCAGCATGGCCTGGGTGTTGGGTGATGGGTGTTGGGTGTTGGTGGATTGTTCCAGCAGATAACAGCCAAAGGCCACCGCCAGGGGTAGCTTGCCGCATCCCTGTGGTCCGCAGAGCATCAGTGCGTGAGGAAGTCGCTCTTCCTGCACCAGCTGTTTCAGTCGCTCCTCAGCCTCTTTCTGTCCTATTACCTCACTCCAGTTCATAATTCATAGTTCATTGTTCATAGTTAAAGCAGTTGCTTTACTACTTCTGCCACGCTGTCTACTGCCGATACGGTGTAGAAATGGATGTTATGAACACCGTGGGCATACAGATCGCGGCACTGTTCGGTGGTCCATTCTATGCCCAACTGTCGTGCATCCTCATCAGTCTTGCACTTCACAACCTCCCTTGCCAGCAGCTCGGGGATGTCGCAGTGGAATGTCTTAGGCACCACGGTGAGCTGTGATAGCTTTGCCATGGGTTTGATGCCTGGGATGATGGGGATGATGATACCCATCTGGCGTGCCTTCTCCACGAAAGCGTAGTATTTCTCGTTGTCGAAAAACAGTTGTGTCACTGCATATTGCGCGCCCAGCTCCTGCTTCTCCTTCAGATACTGCATATCCATCTCAAGGTTAGGTGCCTCTTCGTGCTTCTCGGGGTAGCAAGCCACGCCGTAGTCGAATGGGCGACCGGGATTCTTGATAGGTGTGCCGTCGGCAAAGAAGCCCTCGTTGAACTGCTTCACCTGTTTCATCAGGTCGGTGGTATGCGCGTGTCCGCCCGGTGTAGGTTGGAACCGACTGTCCTCCTTGGCCTTATCGCCTCGTAGCAATAGCAGGTCGCTGATGCCGAGGAACTGCAGGTCGAGCAGTTCGTACTCGATATCCTCGATGGTAGCTCCGCTGCAAATGACGTGTGGCTGTACGGGGATGCCGTATCTCTGCTGTATGGCTGCGGCTATGGCTATGGTTCCGGGGCGGCGACGAATACGGCGGCGCTCATACTGCCCATTCTCAAGTTCGCGATACACAAACTCCGAGTGATGGGTGGTTATGTTGATATAGGCTGGGTCGAACTCCTTGAGTTTGTCGATGTCGGCAAATAGCTTCGCTGTGCCTGTGCCCTTCAGTGGGGGTAACACTTCAAACGAGAATCGCCTGGCCTGTTTATCTTGATGTATAAATTCAGTAACACTCATAATTGGCTGCAAAGTTACAAAAAATTTCTTTATTACAAAACTTTTTTGTAACTTTGCAGCATGAAACTGAAGCAATTTCTTAAAGACTGGACGCTTCCAGTGGCTATAGCAGTTGGTACGGTGGTGTATCTGCTGTTTTATTTTGTGCCGTTTCTCGATGGCGCAGGTGATGTGTTAGGCGGGGTTGTAGATACCATTTTCCCCTTTATGGTGTTCTCTACGCTGTTCTCAACCTATTGTCGTATCGACTTCCATCAGATGCGCCCTCACCGCTGGCATATTGGTGTGCTTATCACCCAGGTGGCCCTTGTGGCACTCAACGTGTGGATCATCTTCTGTGTAGAGGCCGATCCGGAACAGAAATTGCTTTGGGAGAGTGTGCTCACTTGTATCATCGGTCCTGCGGCCACTGCCGCCCCCGTGGTCACCGCCAAGATAGGTGGCAATATCAACACCATGACTGCCTATGTTGTCATCTCTGCCTTTGCTTCGGCACTGATGATTCCTGCTGTTTTCCCCTTGCTGGAGCGCGGCGTAAGCACTGGTTTCTGGGCTGTGTTCATCATTATCCTGCAGAAACTGGCCATGGTGCTTGTGGCTCCGTTGATACTCGGGTGGATTGTTCAGCACTATGCCAAGCGCCTGTGCGCCTGGATCGTGTCTATCCCCGACCTCTCGTTCTACCTCTGGGCCGCTCAGTTGTCTGTGACCTCAGGTGTCACCGTGCGCAACATCGTTCACAGTGATGCTGCCCTGCGCACACTGATCATGATAGCCGTATTGTCGTTGATCCTGTGTTTTGTGCTTTTCCTGATGGGGCGTTGGATCGGTCGCCAGTTTGGTGATGAAATAGATGGTGGACAAGCCTCGTTCCAGAAAAACACCGCCCTCAGCATCTGGGTGGCTTATACCTATCTTAACCCGGTAGCCTCGGTAGGTGCAGGATGTTATGTCCTTTGGCAGAATATTGTCAACTCGTTAGAGCTCTACGAGTATCGCAAGAAAAACAAATAAGGTACGAGCATCACTGCTGGTACCTTGTTGCTTTGTGTTGTTTCTTGAATCAAAATGTAAACAACTACTTTTCTCTTTACTAATATTATCAACATTGCAAATATACGACGGATAGGCCCTGTTTTGCAACAAATTATTGTAAAAAAACATTAATAGAGCAAGATAGTACGTATCTTTGCAAAATAATACAATATAGGTATCATCTCGAGCGTCCTTTAACTCTTCAGTGCATCGAAGAGTTTGTCTAGGGCCTCGTCGGCGTTCTGACTCTCGTTGAGGAGGGTGACGAACTTTGAGCCGATGATGGCACCGGCGGCATTGCTCTGGGCTGCCTCAAGGGTCTGCTTGTTGCTGATGCCGAAGCCAATCATGCGGGGATTGCGCAGATTCATGGCGTTGATGCGACGGAAATACTCCTGTTTCGCATCGTCGAAATTCTTCTGGGCACCAGTGATGGCTGCCGAAGAAACCATGTAGACAAAACCATCGGTATTATCGTCGATGAAGCGGATGCGCTCTTCGCTGGTCTCGGGAGTAATCAGCATGATGATGCGGAGATCGTACTTATCGGCGATGGGTTTTACTACCTCCTGATAGTCCTTAAAGGGCAGGTCAGGGATGATGGCCCCGCTGACACCGCTCTCTACGCAGCTCTTGCAGAAAGCCTCGATGCCGTAGTGCAGAATAGGGTTGAGGTATCCCATCAGCACAAGTGGTATCTCGACCTGATCTTTGATATCGCGCAACTGGGCGAAGAGTGTCTTGAGGTTCATGCCGTTCTTTAATGCCTGGGTGGCGGCACTCTGGATGACTGGGCCGTCGGCCAATGGATCGCTGAAGGGGATGCCGACTTCGATCATGGCGATGCCGCGACGCTGCATGGCGAGGATGACATCGGCTGTGCCGTCGAGTGTGGGGCAACCTGCACAGAAATAAAGTGACAGAAGCTTACTATCCTTGTTGTTTGCAAAAAGTTGATTGATCTTATTCATATGCTTAATTCTTTTAAAAATGTTCTGAGTTTGTTGATATCTTTCATGCCTGGAGCCGACTCGAAACGGGAGTTGAGATCGATGCCGATGCAGAGGGGAGAGGTGAGAGGGTGAGAAGGTGAGGAGGTGAGGGATTTTGCGTCGTCGGGGGCGATGCCGCCGCTCAACAGATATGGGGTGTTGCCCCGATATTCGCTCAGCACACTCCAATCGAATTTCTCGCCGTTGCCGCCTACACTCTTACCTTTGGTGTCGAAGAGGAAATAGTCAACGTAGCCTTCATAGCGCTTGGTGACTTCTAAATCGGCAGCCGTGGCAATGTTGAAGGCCTTGATGAACTTAATAGAGGTGAGGGATTTGAGGTGGGAGGTGAGTTGGGTGATGTAGCTGGGGGACTCCTGACCGTGAAGTTGGATGATGTCGAGCTGGTATTGCTCGGCGATGGTCATGACGTCGCCGATGCTGGCATCAACGAACACACCTACGCGCTTGCACTTGGTGGGGAGGTAGCTGGGCATCTCCGACACATAGCGACTGCTCTTGGGCCAGAAGATAAAGCCCATCCAGTCGACACCTAATGCCTCTACCTCGCGGATGTTATCGGCCTCGCGCATGCCACAGACCTTAACGAGCATCTTTTCCATTTTTACATTTTCTATTTTTTACATTTTTACATTGGCGATAAAATCGCCCAACGCTTGCCCTGGATCTGGCGTCTTCATAAAGGTCTCGCCGATGAGGAAACCACGGAAACCAGCGGCACGAAGGGCGCGCACGGTGTCGGGGTTGGAGATACCGCTCTCGCTTACCTTCACAGCCTCTTTCGGAAGCAGTTCGGCCAGGCGAAAGGAGTTCTCAACATCGGTGACAAAAGAGCCTAAGTTGCGGTTGTTGATACCGCACATGTCTGGCTCTAATTCAGCGTATTCCAACTCGTGTTCGGCGTGCATCTCTAAGAGCACTTCCATACCCAACTCGTGAGCCGTGTGTAGCAGCTGACGGCACTCGGCGAGGGTGAGGTCGGCGGCAATGAGCAATACGGCCGAAGCACCGCAAAGGCGCGCCTGGAAGAGCTGGTACTCGTCGATGACGAAGTTCTTATAGAGTACAGGTATTTTTACACCTGTGCGGCGGGCGATGCTGATAAACTCGTCGCATCCGCCAAAGTATTTCTCGTCGGCCAGGATGCTGAGTGCCGAGGCACCGTTCTGTTGGTAACTCAGGGGGATGATGTCGGCCTGTCCTTCCTCCTTGATCCAACCCTTTGAGGGTGATTTGCGCTTAAACTCGGCGATGATGCCTGAGTCGGAGGCGGTGAGTGCCTGCGACATCGAGGCTACACCGAAGTCGAGAATGGCTTCTACGCGGCGGTGTATCTCGGTCTCGCTCAGCTCCTGTTTAAAGCGCTCTACCTCCAAGCGCTTATTCGCTACGATTTCCTGTAATATATCTGCCATAACAATTTTTTGGCACGGATTCTTGGACAAGCCAAGCGGCAAAGCCGAGCGAACGCGGCTCTCTTTTAGAGAAACGCTGCCTTTGCGCAGCCAGCCGTGTCTTTTTATAAAAAAGCCGTGTGAATCCGTGCCTAATATTTTAACTATTGAGTTCGACGAATTTCTTGAAGGTGCGGAGGGCGGCGCCGGAGTCGATAGACTCGCGGGCGATGGCGATGCACTCTTCGATGCTCTTCTCACCCCTCTCCAGTACCTGAATACCGAAGGCGGCATTGGCCAGTACGATGTTCTTCTGGGCGGGTAGGGCGCGATTCTCGAGTACAGAGTCGAATATCTGTGCTGCCTCCTCCTCGGTGGCTCCACCAACCAGCTCCTCGGGCTTGGCTATCTCGAAACCAAGATCCTGTGGCTTGAAGATGCGCTCGTAGTGCTTGGTGGTTACCTTGAAGTCGCCGGTGAGCGAGATCTCGTCGTAGCCATCGATAGAGTTTACGATACCGTAGTCGATGCCAAGCTTCTGGTAGACCTGATTGTAAAGGCGCATCTGGTCGAGATTAGCCACGCCAAGCAACTGACACTTAGGCTGAGACGGGTTGACCAGCGGACCAAGCAGGTTGAAGATGGTGGGGAACTGCAGTGCCTTGCGGATGGGACCTACAAACTTCATGGCCTTGGCAAAGAGCTGGGCGTGAAGATAAACGATGCCAGCCTCGTTGAGCGAGCGGTTCAGACGGTCGATATCGTCGGTAAACTTAATGCCGTGATGCTGTATCACGTTTGATGCACCCGACACGGAGGTGGCTGCGTAGTTGCCGTGCTTGGCCACCTTATAGCCAGCACCTGCGATGACGAAGCACGAGGTGGTAGAGATGTTAAACGTGTTCTTGCGGTCGCCGCCCGTACCAACCACGTCGATGTAGCGGTCGGCATTGAGGATGGCGGGAACGCCTGTTTCCAAGATACCATCGCGGAAGCCAAGCAGTTCATCGACGGTTACACCGCGCATCTGCAGAGCTGTGAGCAGGGCTGTAATCTGCTCGTTTGGATACTCACTCTGAGTGATACCAATCAGAATATTCTTCATTTCTTCACGAGTTAGCTCCTCGTGGTTCAGCATCCTGTTCAGGATGTCCTTCATAGTCTGTGCCATATATCTAATTTTTACATTTTCTATTTTTTACATTTTACAAGAACATCCAGTTCTGCAGCATTTTCTTACCATCGGGGGTGAGCACACTCTCGGGGTGGAACTGGATGCCGCGGATGTTCATCGTTTTGTGGCGCAAGGCCATGATCTGTCCCATCCCCGACGTGCCGTCGCCTACCCGTAGCCCTTCATCGCTCTCTGCGGTAACCTCTAAGCACTCGGGCAATCCCTGGCGCGATACTACCCACGAGTGGTAGCGGCCGATGGTGATGTCGCGCTCGATGCCACTGAAGATGGGGTCATCGCTGATGATGTGACAGGGTGTGGCCACACCGTGGAACACGCTGCTGAGGTTTTCGAGCCTTCCGCCGAAGGCCTCGCCGATGGCCTGATGACCAAGGCAAACACCAAGGATGGGCTTTTTGCCGGCATAGGTGCGGATGACGTCGAGCAGCAATCCTGCCTCGCTGGGAATACCAGGACCGGGCGAGAGGATAATCTTGTTGAAATGCTCAAGTTCTTCAAGCTGGAACTGGTCGTTGCGCAGAACGGTTACCTCTGCACCAAGCTCCTTTACCAAATGACTCAGGTTATATGTAAACGAGTCGTAGTTATCTATAATAACGATCTTCATAGGAAATCTGTTCTTTTGTTCTTTTTATCTAAAGTTTTTCTGCCTGGAGTATGGCTTTGCGCAGGGCACCGAGCTTGTTGTTTACCTCCTGTAGTTCGTATTCCTCATCGCTCTTGGCCACGATGCCGCCGCCAGCCTGGAACCACAACTCGCCATTGCGACTGACGAAGGTGCGGATGGTGATGGCCTGATTGAGTGAACCATCGAGTCCGATATAGCCGATACAACCACCGTAGGCACCGCGGTTGTGAGGTTCGTACTCAGAGATGAGTTGCATGGCGCGAACCTTTGGAGCACCTGAGAGGGTGCCGGCAGGGAAGGTGTCGATAAACGCCTTGATTGGATCGGCGCCATTGTCGAGTTCGCCACTCACGCGCGATACCAGATGGATGACGTGAGAGTAGTACTGCAGATCTTTATAGAAATCTACTTTCACACCGTGACAGTTGCGTGAGAGGTCGTTGCGGGCAAGGTCGACCAGCATTACATGCTCGGCATTCTCTTTAGGATCGTTGCGCAGATACTCGGCACCCTTGCGGTCGGCCTCGGCATCGCCGGTACGCTTTGTGGTACCTGCAATCGGGTCGATGTAAGCGCGGAACGTGGGTGTTGGGTGTTGGGTGTTGGGTGTTGGCTCAATTCTGCAACTTGAACCGAAGATGCGGAAGCCGCCGAAGTCGAAGTAGAACAGATAGGGCGAGGGGTTGATGCTGCGGAGTGCGCGATAGAGTTTGAAATCGTCGCCCTCGTAGCGCTGGATGAATCGGCGTGAAAGTACAATCTGGAACACATCGCCACGCAAGCAGTGCTTGATGCCGCGACGAATGTTGGCCTTGTGCTCTTCGTCGGTAAGTGTAGAGCGCACATCGCCCACAGGGTGGAAGTCGTAGGCCTTGACATTGGCCTTGTTCATCGCCAGCATGATCTTATCAATGGCAGCGTTAACTCCTTCCTCTTTCTGCTTTCCACTTTCCTCTAAACTTACAATCTTCAGTGTATTGTTGAAGTGGTCGAACACAATCACTACCTTATATAATATATAAAGCAGGTCGGGTGCATCGTTCTTGGCTTGGGTCTCGTCTTTCACGGGGATATCCTCGAAATAGCGCACAGCGTTGAAGCTGGTATAGCCGAAGAGTCCGCAAATCTTAGCATCGTCGCCAGAAACCTGGATATGGTCGATGAGCTGATGAATAGCCTTGTCAGAGCGGTACGACTTGTTTACCTCATGCTGGAAGGTGCTGCCATCGGGATAGGTGATGGTAGCCATGCCGTGACCGATAGCCACACTGGCCATAGGATTGATGCCGATGAACGAGCGCGAGTTGTTAGAGTCGTGATAATCAGAACTCTCCATCAGGGCGCTCTGTGGATAAAGATCGCGCAGCCGCATATATACTCCCACGGGCGTATACAGATCGGCCAGAATGGTCTTCGATGTTGTTGTATAATTGAATGTATTCATAATAAATCCGTGTCTAATTAAAAATTCCCGTACTCTTTTGCCATCGCTTTATTTTTGAGATATGTCTCTACGTCCTTGTCGCCACGACCGCTAACGGTGAGTACCACCACATCGTCGGGCTTAAAGGTGAGTTTGCTGAGGGCTGCGATGGCGTGAGCCGATTCGATGGCGGGGATGATGCCCTCCATGCGGGTGAGCTCGTAACCAGCGTAGATAGCCTCGTCGTCGTTGATGGAAAGCACCTTGGTGCGGCCTTTCTTGGCCATGTTACAGTGCATAGGACCAACGCCTGGATAGTCGAGTCCGGCAGAGATGGTGAAAGCCTCCTGAATCTGTCCGTCTTCATCCTGCATCACCAGCATCTTGGCTCCGTGCAGGATACCTGTGGTGCCCTTATGGATGGTGGCTGCGGTGTAGTCGGTCTGCCATCCGTGTCCACCAGCCTCTGAGAGAACGATGTTGACGCGCTCGTCGTTCACGTAGTGATAGATGGTTCCGGCTGCATTAGAGCCACCGCCGATGCAGGCGATGAGGTAGTCGGGATAGTCGCGCCCGATCTTCTCCTCGAGTTGCCATTTTATCTCTTCGCTGATGACGCTCTGCATGCGAGCCACAAGGTCGGGGTAGGGGTGTGGTCCCATGGTTGAACCTACGATATAGAAGGTGTCGGCAGGGTGACAGCACCAGTCGCGGATGGCCTCGGAACAAGCATCGCTAAGTGTCATGTTACCCGTACGAACGGGATGAACCTCGGCACCCAGCATCTTCATGCGCTCCACATTGGTGTGTTGGCGCTCAACATCGGTTGCCCCCATAAACACCTCGCACTTCATGTTCATCAGTGCGCACACGGTGGCTGTGGCCACACCATGCTGTCCGGCTCCCGTCTCGGCGATGATACGTGTCTTACCCATGCGCTTGGCAAGCAGAATCTGACCGATGGTGTTGTTGATTTTGTGGGCACCGGTGTGGTTCAGGTCTTCGCGCTTCAGGTAGAGCTTGCAACCATACTTCTCACTCATTCTCTCGGCAAAGTAGAGAGGTGATGGGCGACCTACATAGTCCTTGAGTAGGGCATGATACTCCTGCTTGAACTCTGCACTCTCGATGATGGGAAGATAAGCATCCTGCAGGTCGTGAACACACTTGTAGAGTATCTCGGGTACGTAAGCACCACCAAACTCTCCGTAAAAACCTCTCTCGTCAGCAAAATAATTTTCCATATATCTTTTAATTTTTTCTATTTCCAATTGTTTAATGTTTAATAAAAAAGACTCGCCGCTGTCGCGACGAGCCTTTCTGTATATTTACGTATGTATACACGGCTATGAGCCTCGCGACTTATTCAATCTCGAGAGCGCCACCACCAAAAGTTGTTCTGTATACGTATCATACTGTTCTGTTTCTATCGTTGATTATAACATTTCGGCTGCAAAAGTAAGTATTTCATTTCAAACCGCCAAACTTTTTGCGTATTTTTTTAATAAAACGTAAGCAAATGTTGCTTTTTACTTACTTTTACATTCCTTTAGAAGGTTGTTGAGGGCTTGTGTGTCGGCTGGAGACAGCCTAACGATAGGGGCTATGGTTATCTTGGCCGACGGGCCAATGTTCTTCTCTAACTCTTTCAGTTCTGCGAATTGCGACAAGGTAAGTTCTTTCTTGTCGGCTTCCATAGGTTCGTCCATGCCTACCTCGTGCAGCATGAAGCGTGTCTTGGCTGCAACAGATAGCTCGATTTGCAGACGGACATAGCAGATGATGTCGAAATAGACACTGGGAGCGAACGACTCTTTAATCGATTCAAGGAAAATACCTGTAGGCGTGTTCAGCAGTTTTCCACCACCGATAGACCGCAGCAGGTTGATCTGCATATCCAAGCCTCGGTCTAACCATCGGTGGGTGACGTCGATATCGTAGAAATAGACGCTTGCTATCATACCGACCGTGACTGCCAAGACCCAGACAAACTGCATGATGGGGGGGAAGTGGAACATGTTGTGGAAAACATGCATAAACAGAGCTGCCACAAATAATCCGGTTGTCTTTATGATATCGTTCCAGCTGATGGGCATTTGTGAGTGCCTGCGTTCTTTCTGGCGTACAACCATCACCATTCCTGCTGCTATAATGGCGCTGCAACCCATGTGGATAAGGGCTACCTCTAAGCCACGGAACAATCCGGTGCTCAAATCCACACCATCGCCCATTACCAGATAGAAGATGTTCTCAAGGAATGAGAATCCGCCGCCTACCGCTGCACCGCAGATAACACTATCGATGAAGAACGCGATGCGCTTTCTGAAGGCTAACACCATCAACGGGATGGACTTGACCAATTCCTCGATGACAGGATGTATGATGTCTGAATAGTTGTCGGAAAGGATTCTGGCTGTGAACTGGAATAGACCAAAACAAACCAATGCGGCAAGCATACCCGCAAGTACCAGCAGGACTAACCGCTTGATGCTGATGAGTGCGAAATGGTCGATTTTGTATATGAAGATGATATATACAACTATTGGTAAAAGAGATGCAGCAAATAGCATTACAGTAATTTTAGTGAGATCATGAGTTCGTTACCATGTCGACCGCCGTGGAATCCTTCTGGTGCAAAGAGATGACCATATCCAATGGATAGCGTCGTCTTCAGATAATTGAGGAATACCAGTTCGGTAGTTAGCTGAACGCCCGTACTATAGTACATTTTGTGAGATGAATGAGGGGTCCAGGTAGAAAGTCCTGTGCCATAGAATGAACATTGTATCCATGTGGGATAACAGAACAGGGCACCGAAATCATTCATTCGTATCGGGCGTAGGTTGAGCTCGGCTGTTGCTTTGGCATAAGAGTGCGCCGAAATGGCATCGATGTCGGCACCAGGCATCGCCAGGGTGGTACGATATTGGAAGGCGCTCCGATTATCCACATAGTTATTGCGGAAACCACCGAAATAGGTCGTGCCAAACACCGACTCCGCATCTCCGAAGTTGTGGCCTGCTGCCGTACGGAGCCAGAAAGAGGTGTTCCGGTCGAAGGGCACCAGTGTGCCAAAATCGCCTGAAACCTCTACAGAAGGATAAACCCGTCCACCTGCCAGATAGCCGTAGCCTTCAACGCCTAACTCGTAGCCTTGCTCCTTCATCACACCACCCAACGAGGTGCGGGTCTTCGACCACTTTCCGTAAACTGATGCCGTCTGCATCGACCTTACATCTTGCACCTCTATCTCCTGATACAAGGGCAGTGCATCCATGTCGCCGTAGGTAGCCACCGAGAAGCCCCATGATTTGTTATACGGCGTAACCAATGAATTGGAATAGTCGTAGGCTAACTGCACCACATAGCCCTTACGGCTTCTGCGCATCGGACCGAAGAGGTCGTAGAAGTCAGTATGGTTCCAAGCAGCCTTGAGGTTCCAAAAGTAGTATTTCCAATCGAAGTCAACATGGAATTTGTTCTTCCAGGCGTTGTTGCTCCAAGGGGAGAGGCCGACAGACATTTTTATGCTGCTCAGTCCTACGGGGTCGTTCACGTTGAAATGATAGCCTAAAACAGGAGTCATGTGATTCCAGGCTTTGGAATCGGTGAAACCGCTGATGATAGGATAGGCTCCTGCAAACCTCATCTCTTTAAGGACATTGTATGAAGTGATGTTGTTATACACATCGCCAAAGTCCTTTTTGGGCAGCGGGTTTTTGAGTAGCCCGACCTGTTCCATCGCCTCCTTGTTGTTCTCATAGGCCAGTTGGCCGTAGAGGTTTATGGCATTGGCATCCTTCACCACCTCGCGGGAGAGCAGTACGGGTTGCAGTCCGTCGCGCTTGAACTGGAGCGCCAGCAGCTGTCCAGGCGTAATCTCCAAGGGTGCAAAGAGTCCGATGTCGGTATTGGTGAGCATCTCCATCTCGCGTGTCTCTATGTTGATCTGCCAGAGGTTGGAGACACCAGTATAGTAAGAGCTGCCAATCAGGTATTTGTCGTCGAGCGAGAAACGGAACTGTCCTAAGTTGCTGTCTTTCCAGGTAATCAGTTTCACGGGCTTGAAAATGGCCTTAGCCAGTTCCTCGGTATTAAACAGCAAAAGTGTGTGCTCGCCGTTGTCGCCTTGGCTGGTGAACGACAGCCATTTGCCGTCGTGACTGATGTCCGTGTCGAATACGCTCACACCAAACGGAAAGGCGTAGATTACTTCCGGATTCTCCAAATCTCGGTCCATACGCACAACCGACTGTGTACCGCGGTTGGAGAACAGGCCATAGAGACAGTCGTGGGTATTATCATACACGATGTTGCCGATGCGCTGGTACTTCTTTTTCTTCACCACCTTCTGCTGCTGGATGTCATAGATTTCCAAACCGCGCATCTTCGCATTGTTCGAGGTATAGATGAGGCGCTGGCCCTTACGGTCAAGTGCTACGTAAGCGGGATCATAGAGCTGAATGCCGTAGATGTCGTTCAATCGCTTCTGCTCGCCTGTCTGCAGGTCAATCTCCGTCATGTGTGCAAAATCGCCGGGAGCATTCATGGCGGCATAGGCCTTCTGGGTGGCAGGGTCATAGCCCAGCGGCTCCTTGGTCAGCGGCTTGGTTTCTGTGAGGGGATATTGGCGGATGGCGGCCAGGTTCTCTTCCTGATGCTGCTTCTCGTCCTCCTTCCAGTCGTTCCATACTTTTCTGAGCGACTGTCCATAGACCTTCTTAAACTGTTTGCCGAAGAACGTCTTGCTATCGGCTGTACGATTGTAAAACTGGATCATCTTCTCGTAGCCGTAGGTCTTGGTGAGGTAGTTCACGAAACGGGTGCCATAGAGATAGGCGTTGGCGCCTACCTGGAAGTCCATCGTAGAACCTTCCGTTTCCAGCCCCACCACCGAGTAGAGCTTGTCGCCCTCGTTGATGATACTGCGGAAGTACATCTCGTCGTAGCCACCTAAGGCACGTCCGACGCCACCGTCGAGCCAGGTTTCCATGAAACAGGCGATGCCCTCGTGATACCATCGAGGTGCATACCAACGGGGCACGCTCAGGTAGCTCCATAGGGCAGAGATGGGCTGGGACTTGTCGGTATCGACCTTCGTACCAAAGAAGCGGCGCCAGTTAAGGTCGCGACGATTGTACTTGTCAGTCATCACGATGTGCGTATATTCGTGCTTGAACAACTGACGGTATCGTTCACTTGAAGGGTTGATGTAATACGACATGTTCAACGGAGCCATGCCGATCTGTATAAGAGAACGCGGTAATGGCGTTGCTCCGCCATTACCGTCGTCCTCCCAGTCTGTCAATAACAGCAGGGGTGCTTCTGGCTGATAGATGGAATCACTGGTCCATATCTGCTCATGAAACGCTTTGCCGTTTTTGTACATGCGTATCATGTGAGGAATGTAGCGCGACAAGTTCTTGTCAAAGAACACCAGCGTGGCTTCGTTCGTCTTATACTGGTAATAGGTCTGCGTCTGCCCCTTGGATATACAAGGAATCAACAATAGCAGAAAAACAGCAAAACAGTTACGCATATACAACGCTGTTGTCATTTCTCTTTAAAGGGGGGATTTTGTTTCTTCTTATTCAGCTTTTCACTGTTGTTTGCTGCTGCTGTCTGACTGATGATGTTGCCAATCGCAAGATTGAGATTGCCAACCTCGCTCTGATTCAGAGGGGGTAAATAGCTACTATTCAGTGCGCTGTTAAAAACCTCAAAAATCTTGCTGGTGCTACCTATCATCAAATCATTATAGGGATATTTCTTACGGCGAGCAAGAATTTCCTTCTGAGCATTGCTAAGCTTACTAATCTCATTGCTGAGAACCTGTGGGCGAATGGCGCTTCCAATCTGGTTGGGAAGCTTCATAGCCTGAGCCAACTCACAACTTTGCAGCACAGCGACCTTGATATTAAGGTCAAGATTTTCCACGGCTGCAAGAGCCTTTTCGCCACTAAGCAGGTAACTCTTCTTGGCCAAAGCTTCAGCACTTGCCTTGTCACCCTCGATGGCAGCAGTCGTCTTCTGGTACTCCAACCACTGGTCGCGAACAAGCTTTAGTTTATCATTACCCTGAGCTGTCTCCAGGTATTTGTCGGTGGTCTCGATGAAACGGGTGGCCAAATTGTTCTGCTTCTGCAGCGTCAGGTAAGCCAGTGAGGCGTTGATGGAGGACTGGGCCAAGTCGGGACACTCCTCACCACTCAGGGCTGCATTCAGGTTGTCGGCTGACTCTGCCAATGAACTGGCTACGTTGTTCACCATCTCGCTGTTGGCGTTCATATCCTTAAGTACCTCGGCAAATGCAGGGATGTTGCCAGCTACCTCATTTGACAAGTCAAGCAATGTGCCGAACTGGACGGTGCGTGTCTGCATCACCACCTGTGCGGCTACGATTCCATTCTTAAAGGTTGAGTCGGTCTTGAGAAGCTCCTCCATGTTGGAGAGATCTGCAGCCTCAATCTCGCGTGAGAAACGGTTTGCCTTACCGATGTCGCCACTTGTGTCTCTGTTGTCAATAGGCCAATTAAAGAAATGATTTACTATCAGACCTGCAACGAGTACTGCCATCACAGAACATAAGATAATAGTTAGATTTTTCTTATTCATAATATTTATGTATTAAGTTATTTCGAGGGCAAAGATACAAAAAAAGTAATAAAAACTATATTTTTAAGTGGGAAAAATAGATTTTGCTTATAAAAAATTTGTTTTTTATTGGATATTTGCTTATCTTTGCATCGCTTAGATTACCAATTAAGACTATATTTGTTATGAAACGATTGATTCTTTTGTGTTTAACATTGACCACTTTTGCCCAAATGGGATGGGCGCAGAAGGATGTGGATACCTATGTGGCTGTTACTGATGAGGAAGATCCTAATACCTTTGCCGTGATCATATCGAACGAGCATTATAAGCACGAGGCTGCTGTGCCTTTCGCACTTAACGATGGAGCCATATTTAAACGTTACCTGATGAAGACACTTGGAGTGCCCGAACAGAATATTAAATATGTACCCGATGCATCGCTCAACGATATGAACTACAACCTGTCGTGGTTGGAAAAAGTGATTAATGTTAAGCAGAAAGAAGCA
>ONAK01000023.1 GCA_900315765.1 uncultured Prevotella sp.
TGACAATTTATTTGATATAGAATTCTTTGGTAATTTCACGATACCAATCGCTGCGCATTCCTGGTGATGATTCCAGAATCTCTTCTCGGAAATCTACATCACTTGCTGGTGTCTTTTTTATTTCTATGAGTAATCTTTTAGGTAACTTATTTGGAGTAGTTTTTATCTGACAGATTCTGGTAACAAACAAGCCCTCAAAAGCCACCGCTGAGTCGATATCCTCTTTGTTTTCTATAGGAATTATGATGCTTAAACAACCATCATTTTTAAGCAGATTGCGAGCAGACCGAATGAGTGTGTTGTAATTCAGTGTTATAGCGTGGCGAGCCAGTGTACGCTGCTCTCCTGGACAAATCAGTGAGTCAACAAAATAAGGCGGATTACACACTATAGCATCAAATCCTTCTTTGTCAAATAATTTTGTAGCATCCTCCCTATTTATCATAATTCTATCGGCGAATGGTGATGCTGCTATGTTTTCCTGAGCCTGAAGCACAGCATTCATATCGATGTCGATACCAACCACAGTAGCTTGTGGGTATCGTTGAGCCATCATAAGTGCTATCAGTCCTGTTCCTGTACCAATGTCGAGTATTCTAGGTTCTTTGGCATAAACTCTGGCCCAGGCTCCAAGCAACGTTCCGTCGGTGCCTACTTTCATTGCACAGTGCTCTTGTTTTACTGTGAATTGCTTAAATTGAAAGCTATTTTTGCTCATAATCGCTGCAAAGATACTAATTATTTGTAAATAATCCGTCTATCATTCTTAATTCTTAATTATTATTAGTAACTTTGCGCCCTGATATAATTAATTGTGAAAAATGAGTAATCAGAATAACAATTCAGCATTTCAGATGATTGCTGACATCGATGGAGATTTTAAGGACTTTTTGAATGTTAGCACTCCAGAACACGTACCTGTACTTGCCTTGCGAAACATGGTATTGTTTCCTGGCGTGGTAACACCTATTTTAATTGGACGCAAATCAAGTAAGACTTTAGTAGAAAAAGCTGAGCGTAAAGGCCTCATTATTGGCGTAATATCGCAGCGCGATCCAGATGTTGATTCACCAGGCAAGGATGACCTCTATACTGTTGGTGTGTATGCCAAAGTTATGAAGATATTAACCCTTCCAAATGGCAATGTAACAGCCATTGTACAGGGTTTTGGTCGTCTTGAACTCGAAGACATAACCTCTACCTCACCCTATCTCGAAGGTGATGTGATACCACTTGAAGAGATACATCCAGAGAAGAAGGATCGTGAGTTTAATACTGCTGTTTCTGACCTGCGCGATTTGGTTAATAAATACATCGGGCTTTCTGAAGAGATTCCTGACGAGGCTAGCTATGCTATTAAGAATATCTCAAATCCCGTTATGATGCTTAACTTTGTATGCACCAATATGCTGTTCAACCATAAGGACAAGCAGAAGCTTCTTGAAGCCGAGACGATTAAGGAGCGCCTGTTTATGACGATGAAGTTGTTGAACCGTGAGATTAATCTGCTTAATCTTAAAGCTGAAATCCGTAACAAGACACGTGAGGATATTGACGAGCAGCAGCGCAATTACTTCTTGCAGCAGCAGATTAAGAATATGCAGGCTGAGATGGGAAATGGCGAATCACTTGAAAAGGCAGAACTTATCAGAAAGTCATTACGTAAGAAATGGCCATATGAGATGGACCGTTTTTTTCGTAAGGAGTGCGACAAACTAGATAATCTGAATCCTCAAAGTCCAGAGTTCAATGTACAACTTACCTATCTGCAGACACTGGTTAATCTCCCATGGGGCGAATATACCGAAGACGATCTGAATCTTCAGCGTGCCCAGAAGATTCTCGACAAGGATCACTACGGCATGGAGAAGGTTAAGGAACGTATACTTGAGTATATGGCGGTGCTGGCACTTCGTGGCGATTTGAAGTCGCCTATATTGTGTCTTTACGGTCCTCCAGGCGTTGGTAAAACCTCGCTTGGAAAGTCTATTGCAGCAGCCATGAAGCGTAAATATGTACGTGTTTCTCTTGGTGGAGTACACGACGAGGCTGAGATTCGTGGACACCGTCGCACTTATATCGGCGCAATGCCTGGACGTATCATCAAGAGCATCCAGAAGGCAGGTTCAAGCAACCCTGTATTTATTCTCGACGAGATTGATAAAGTGACACAGAATACCCATAATGGTGACCCTGCATCGGCACTGCTTGAGGTGCTCGATCCTGAGCAGAACAACGCCTTCCACGATAACTATCTTGATGTGGATTACGATTTGTCGAAGGTGCTCTTCATTGCTACGGCCAACAACCTCAGCACCATCCCTCGCCCCCTACTCGACCGTATGGAGATAATCGACGTAAGTGGCTATATCACAGAGGAAAAGATTGAAATTGCGAAGCGTCACTTGATACCTCGCGAGCTCGATAATAACGGTTTGAACATCAAGGGTATGAAGCCTTCATTCAACAAGGCTGCCATCGAGATGATTATCGAACGATACACCCGTGAGAGCGGCGTTCGTCAGCTTGAGAAACAGATAAACAAGGCTCTGCGTAAGATTGCCTTTAACCGTCAGATGGACGAGACAAAGGACTACAAGAAGATTACTCCAAGCGAGCTTGAGGACCTTCTTGGCAAGCCACCTTTCTATCGCGACATCTATCAGGGCAACGACTATGCAGGTGTTGTTACCGGACTGGCCTGGACATCTGTTGGCGGTGAGATTCTGTTCATCGAGACATCACTCTCTAAGGGTAAAGGCTCTAAACTCACACTTACCGGTAATCTGGGCGATGTCATGAAGGAGTCGGCCATCTTAGCGCTCGAGTATGTCAAGGCTCATGCCGAGACGCTTAATATTGATTATCGTATTTTCGATAACTGGAACATTCATATCCACGTTCCCGAAGGAGCAACACCAAAGGATGGTCCATCGGCTGGTATTACCATCGCCACTAGTATTGCCTCTGCCCTCACCCAGCGCAAAGTACGCAAAAACACCGCTATGACGGGCGAGATAACTCTGCGTGGAAAGGTTCTACCTGTAGGTGGTATCAAAGAGAAGATTCTTGCAGCTAAGCGTGCTGGCATTACCGATATCGTAATGTGCAAGGAGAACGAAAAAGACATACTAGAGATTCCCGATATGTACCTTAAGGGCGTAACATTCCACTATGTTGAGAACGTGCAGGATGTATGGGAATTCGCACTTACCGATGAAATTGTTGATCATCCACTTGATTTCAGTATTCCAGAAGAAAAAGAAGAAAAGAAAAAGTAAATGACATTCGAAGTACAACATACCGATGCAGCCAGCGATGCCCGTGCAGGACTAATTAAAACCGACCACGGACAGATACAAACACCTATATTCATGCCAGTAGGCACGGTAGGTAGTGTAAAGGGTGTGCACTTTAGTGAACTGCGTGAGCAGGTTAAGGCACAGATTATTCTGGGCAACACCTATCATCTTTATCTACGTCCTGGTCTTGAGATTCTGCGTCAGGCAGGCGGTTTGCATAAGTTCAACACTTGGGATCGTCCTATCCTTACCGATTCGGGTGGTTTTCAGGTATTCTCACTTACCGGCATTCGTAAACTTCGTGAGGAAGGTTGTGAGTTCCAAAGCCATATTGATGGTTCCCGACACATTTTTACACCTGAGAATGTAATGGACACCCAACGTGTTATTGGTGCAGACATCATGATGGCATTTGACGAATGCCCTCCCGGACAAAGCGATTATAAGTATGCCGAAAACAGTCTTCGTCTCACTCAGCGGTGGCTTGAACGCTGCGTCAAGCGATTCAACGAGACGGAACCATTGTATGGTTATAATCAGACATTGTTCCCAATCGTTCAGGGTTGTACCTATAAGGATCTTCGTCAGGATGCAGCAAAGCATGTGTGCGATATCCTTGGTCAGCTTAATGATGGTGGCGGTGCATCTATCGGCGGACTAGCTGTAGGAGAGCCAACAGAGGTTATGTACGAGATGATTGAGGTAGTAAATGAGATTCTGCCAAAGTCGCGCCCACGTTACCTCATGGGCGTAGGCACTCCACAGAATATTCTAGAAGGCATTGAACGAGGTGTTGATATGTTCGACTGTGTGATGCCTACCCGCAACGGTCGTAATGCTATGCTCTTTACTTATGAGGGCACAATGAACATGCGCAACAAAAAATGGGAGAACGACTTCTCGCCAATCGATCCTGAGGGCTGTGAAATCGATCGCATCCATTCCAAGGCCTATCTCCATCACTTGTTCAAGGCTCAGGAACTGTTGGCCATGCAGATTGCATCGATTCATAATCTTGCATTCTACCTCCGACTGGTGGGTGATGCCAGACAGCATATCATTGCTGGCGATTTTGTTCAGTGGAAACGTAGTATAATTGATCAATTAGGACGCAGACGATGAAAGCAAAAAAGTACTTGCGCTGGTTGAAATACCTGAGATTTCTGAAATATCTGAGCGTACTTAATCCGTTTAGATATGTATCTCGCCTTGACCGTTATCTCATTGCAAAGTTCATCGGAACCTATATCTTCGCAATCATACTGATTATCTCTATCTCGATTGTGTTTGATATCAACGAGAATCTGGCGAAGTTCTCTACCAATGGTGCACCACTCAAGGCCATCGTGTTTGATTACTATGCTAACTTTGTTCCCTACTTTGCCAACCTGTTTTCGCCGTTGTTTGTTTTTATTGCCGTCATCTTCTTTACGTCAAATCTAGCAGGCAACTCCGAGATTATCGCCATGCTTGCAGCGGGTGTCAGTTTTAAGCGACTGCTTCGCCCCTATATGATTTCTGCAGCACTTATTGCCGCAGTAAACTTCTATCTGGGCGGCTATATAATTCCTAAGGGCAACCTTATAAAGATGGAGTTCGAGTCGAAGTATAAGAACAACACCCGAACTGTTTCCAGCAGTAACGTTCAGCTGATGGTAGCACCAGGCGTTATAGCCTATCTGCAGCAATATGACGATCTTACCCGTACAGGTTATGGTTTCTCGCTTGATAAGTTTGAGAATAAGAAGCTTGTAAGCCACATGACGGCCTCTGTAATCCGTTATGATTCTATCAGCGATTCACGCTATCACTGGAAGGCGCAGAATTACAAGATACGTACACTTAAAGGTCTGCGCGAAGAGATACAATCGGGTGCTGTCATTGATACGCTTATACAGATGGAGCCAATGGATCTGGTTTATTCCGATGGCCAGTCAGAAACACTCACATCGTCAGAGCTTCATGATTACATCTCAAAGCAGCTTGATAGAGGTTCTACTAATGTTGTGCAGTACGAGGTTGAGTTCCACAAGCGTATAGCCACATCGTTTGCTTCGTTTATCCTCACGCTCATCGGTGTGTCGCTCTCTAGCCGCAAACGTAAGGGTGGTATGGGTCTTTACCTTGGTATAGGTTTGGCTCTTTCGTTCAGCTACATTCTGTTGCAGACCATTAGTTCCACCTTTGCCATTAATGCCGATACACCAGCTTTGCTGGCAGCATGGATCCCTAACATATTATATTTATTTATAGCTTATTTGTGTTATAGACAAGCACCGAATTAAAGGTAAAAAGTAAAAGGTAAAAAAGTGAAATTTGAAGAAACATATTTGAACGATAATATTCTCGATGCGCTCTACGACATGCACTTCGAAGATATGACGCCCATTCAGGAACAATGCATTCCTGAGATTCTGGACGGCTACGATGTGCTGGGTATAGCCCAGACAGGAACTGGAAAGACGGCTGCCTATCTGCTGCCTATACTCTCACAACTTGATGATGGCGATTATCCCAAGGATGCCATCAACTGCGTCATTATGTCTCCCACACGCGAACTGGCTCAACAGATAGACCAGGCTATGCAGGGTTTTGGGTACTATCTCGACGACGTGAGTAGTGTAGCCGTTTATGGCGGCAATGATGGCAACCGCTACGATCAAGAGTTGCGCTCCATGCGTATGGGCGCCGATGTACTTATTGCCACTCCGGGACGACTGCTCAGCCATCTTAAGGTTGGCAATCTTGATCTCTCGCACTGCAGCTTCTTTGTGCTCGACGAGGCTGATCGTATGCTCGACATGGGGTTTGTTGATGATATCATGAAGATTGTACAGCAGTTGCCCAAGGATTGTCAGCGCATCATGTTCTCGGCCACCATGCCCAAGAAAATTCGCGAGTTGGCTGTACAGTTGCTTAACAATCCTGTTGAGGTTCAGATAGCCGTATCTCGACCTGCTGAGAAGATACGCCAAATGGCCTATGTGTGCTACGAGCCACAGAAGCTTAAAATCATTCAGCACATATTCCAAAATGGCAGTCTACAGCGTGTCATCATCTTTTCTGGTAAGAAGGAACGAGTAAAAGAGGTTACTCGTAAGCTCAAGTCCATGCACATCAACTGTGACCAGATGCACTCCGACCTTTCACAGGCCGAACGCGATGAGGCTATGTACCGTTTCAAGGCCGGTCAGACCGATGTACTTGTTGCTACAGACATTGTGGCCCGTGGTATCGATATCGACGATATACGTCTAGTTATCAATTACGATGTACCAGCCGATAGCGAGGATTATGTTCACCGCATCGGTCGTACAGCCCGTGCCGATCGCGATGGCGAGGCCATCACTTTCGTTAGCGATACCGATATATACCGTTTCCAGGGCATTGAGCATTTCCTTGGCAAGGAAGTTGAGAAGATACCCTTGCCCGAAGGACTCGGTGATGCCCCAGAATACGTGAAGCGACCTAAAAAGGCTAATAGTCGTAAGAGTAATGGTCGTTGGCACTCTCGTGGCCACGGCAAACCCAAGACACACCCTAAAAAGAAAGTTTAAGCATTATATAATGATAACATTTCCAATAGCAAAAATCAATCTCGGCCTGAACGTAGTTGAGAAACGTCCCGATGGTTATCACAACCTCGAGACTGTTTTCTACCCAGTGCCTATCTCTGATGCACTTGAGGTCTTCCCTATGGCCCCCGAGTTTCCGTCAGATGTTGATTGCGACCTGAAGGTAACAAACATCACTATCGATGGCGATGAGCAACGCAATCTCGTGGTACGCGCCTACAACCTGTTGAAGGCCGACTTCCCCAACCTGCCCCGCATCCATGCTCATCTCTTTAAGGGCATCCCCACACAAGCTGGAATGGGTGGAGGCAGCAGCGATTGTGGCTTTATGATAACTCTGCTCAACCAGATGTTTAATCTGGCACTTACGGATCAGCAGATGATAGACTATGCAGCCACCCTCGGTGCGGACTGTCCCTTTTTCATTCTCAATCGTCCTTGCTATGCCGAGGGTATCGGTGAGAAGCTGCAGCCCATAGAGCTCGATCTTAGAGGTTGGCATCTCTCGCTGGTACGTCCTGACATTCCAGTGCCTACCCGCGAGGCCTTTGCGCTCATTAAACCGCAGCATCCTGAGTTGTGCTGCCGCGAAGTGGTAAAGCTCCCTGTAGAGCAGTGGCGTGATAAACTCACCAACGATTTCGAGTATAGTGTCTTCTCTGCTCATCCCGAGCTAGCCACCGTCAAAGAACGCCTCTATCAGCTTGGCGCTACCTATGCCGCCATGTCGGGTTCTGGCTCAACCCTATTTGCTCTCTCACGGCAGCCGCTCTGTCTTGATGAGTTTAATTCTGAAGGAACATTTAAAACAACTATATCAATATAATTAAACATTATGAAACAGACAATCCTTGTTACTGGTGGAACCGGTTTTATCGGCAGTCACACCACAGTAGAACTGCAAGAGGCAGGCTACGAAGTTGTAATCATCGACAACCTCTCAAACTCTAATGCCAATGTCGTCGACGGTATCGAAAAGATTACCGGTAAGCGTCCTGCCTTCGAGAAGGTAGATTGCTGCGACTTCGAGGCTCTCGAAGGTGTATTTAAGAAGTACCCTAATATCGAGGGTATCATCCACTTTGCTGCATCAAAGGCTGTAGGCGAGAGCGTTGAGAAACCATTGCTTTACTATCGCAATAACCTTACTTCGCTTGTAAATCTACTCGAGCTCATGCCCAAGTATAATGTTAAAGGCATCATCTTCTCAAGTAGCTGCACCGTTTATGGTCAGCCAGCCCCTGAGAACCTCCCTGTAACCGAGAATGCTCCTATCCAGAAGGCTATGAGCCCTTACGGAAACACCAAGCAGATTAACGAAGAGATTATCCAGGATTATATCCATTCTGGCGCTCCTATCAAGAGTATCATCCTGCGCTACTTTAACCCCATCGGTGCTCACCCATCAGCACTTATCGGCGAATTGCCTAATGGTGTTCCTATGAATCTCATCCCATTCGTAACCCAGACCGCTATGGGCATCCGCGAGCAGCTCAAGATTTTCGGTAACGATTATAATACACCCGATAAGACTTGTATCCGCGACTATATCTATGTTGTTGATCTGGCCAAGGCTCATGTAAAGGCTATGGAGCGCGTGCTTGATAAGCCTGAGTGCGAGGCTGTTGAGGTGTTCAACATCGGTACAGGTAAGGGACTGTCTACCCTCGAGGTTGTTGAGGGCTTTGAGAAGGCTACTGGTGTAAAGGTAAATTGGACCTACGCTCCACGTCGTGAAGGCGATATCGAGCAGGTATGGGGCAATGTCGACAAGGCCAACAAGGTGCTTGGTTGGAAGGCCGAAACCCCAACCGAAGAGATTCTGCGCACCGCATGGCGCTGGCAGCAGAAACTCCGCGAAGATGGTATTCAGTAATACACAATAAAGAGGGACCTTGAAAGTCCCTCTTTATTATGATTATTGCACCAGTTGTCCTTTTACGCCATACCCGGGTGCATATCCTTTTCATTATCTTAAGTGATTGTTGCAGCTGCAAATATAGAGGTATGAGTCCCTATGAGAATCTTTCTATTTTACTATCTCTGCAATTGACTTACGTATTTTGGGCTTTGGCTCGTCAGCAGGATAGCCGATGGGGATGAGCACTGCGGGTTCTTCGTTATTGGCAAAGTTGAACAGTTCCTTGCACAGCAGGGCATCAAAATTGCAAACCCAGCAGGTGCCTAAACCTTGCTCAGAAGCAGCTAGGCAGAGATGCTCAACTGCAATAGCAATATCAATATTTCCATGAGTCTTGCCATCGGAACGCACCCACTCTTCGTCGTGAGCAATAGAGGCTATGATATACATGGGAGCCGAAGTGAACCATGTGCGTACATAGCAGCGTTGCAACTTGGCCTTATCTTCTTCACTACTGATGATACGGAAACGCCAAGGCTGTTTGTTTACTGCCGATGGGGCCATGCGTACACACTCCATAATATAGTCGAGTTTCTCGGGTTCGACACTTGCAGGCTGATAGCTCCTGCAACTATACCTCGATTTAATTAATTCCAGTAAATTCATAATTAAAAAATATTTCGATTAATACTATTTGCTGAATCCATTTCCGTTCCACTTAAGTAGCTGCTGCTGTTTTGTGCCGTTGGGCATCCAAAGTGTTACGGTGATATCTTTGCCCGAACGGGGCAGATAGAACGACGGGATGACACCGTCACCAAGTGAATCGTAGACCTTTGTCGCCCCCTGCATCTGCAACGACATCCATGGTCTTGCCTGCGTTGCTGTAACGATGATTGACAATAGGTTACGTTTTATAAAGTTTAAGTTTTTAGATCGTTATTAATTTGAAGTTTTAAATGTCTTTGCGATAGGCTTTCTCGCCGATAGTTTCTTGCGAGCCGATGGTCATCTGGCGAAGATCATAGTAAGAGCCATTGTAGATATTGAAATCAACATTGCCTTTGATACCTGGCAGACGTCCTACATCGGTGTGCTGCCAGAACTTCCATGGTCCTTGATATTCTAGTGAATCTACATAATAGTGAGCTATCCAATAGGGATATTCATCGAACACGGGGTCCGACAGATAGCGAGTCTTAAACTTAAAATAGGTATAAATTATAGGTTTTACCTGATAGTGTTTCTCTACCAGTTGCAACCATTTGAGAACGGAGTTCTTGAACTCCTCGTCAGTCTGATTCTTAGGCTTGTGTTCTATATCGAGCACGGGCGGTAAGTCGCCATTTTCAAGATCAACGGTCTTGATGAAGTGATAGGCCTGTTGCTCGGCTGGCGTATGAACGCTGTAGAAATGATAGGCACCACGGGTAAATCCGTTTTCGCGAGCCTGATAAAAATTGTCACGGAAGTTACGGTCGGTTTGTGTGGCTCCCTCGGTGGCCTTGATCATCACGAAGCGTATGGGGCAATGATTGATGGTTCCATTGTCCTTAAGCTCGTCCCAATCGATGTTGCCCTGATGGTGGGAGATATCTATACCGTGGATTTCGTAGCCCTCAGGGTAGCTTACATCGCCGTATAAAGCACGCCAACGGAAACCGAACGGGCCAACGAAGAAATAATAGAAGAAATATAAATAAACGCACACGACTGCAGCACCTCCAACCCAATATGCCCATCCAGGCAAATGTCGTAATAGACGAACCACGACTCCGGGACGTTTCCTGCGCCCGGGGCCGTGGTAAGTATGAGTGGTGCCGATTCCTTTACGGCGTACTACATGTCGTTTATTCATCTAATTTATTTAGCCTGCTCAAGAGCGAGGGTGCGGGTTGGCTGGTCGCATACCTCTGTTGGTCCCCAGTACTGGATTGGACCAGGATATACGTAAGCTGTCTCGCGAGCCCAACGATCACGCTGTGCAGCAAATGTCTTGAATGGAGCACCGTCGAGCTCAACAAGAGCCTTGCGGATAACAGGCTTCATTTCGCCGTTACGCTTCTCCATGTTCATCATCATTGTGATGGGCACACCACCAGCAATCCACTGCTCTGCAGGAGCGGTTGTGTTCTTAACGATAGCCATGTAACCAGTCTTGCCGTTAGCAATAAGCTGAGCAGCACTGGTACCAAGAGCGTAGCAGTAGTCGGCATCAAAGTTAGATGGAGCAGCGCAACGTCCCTCGTAACCGAAGAAATGGTGCAGAGCAGAGAACTTGCCACTGTATTTGCCTTCCTTCTTCATCTTCTCAAGCTTCTGAGCTACCATAGTGCTGAGCAGCTTCTCGGTCTCGATCAGTGATACCTGTACGTTTCCGTGTGGGTCGCGGTCGAGAGCCAGCTGACGGGCAACACCAGTAGGCAAGCTATTGAATACAGCCAGATTGTCATCAGTGAGGTGAGCCTTTACAAAGTCAATTGACTCGTGACGATCCAGGTTCTTAGCCTCTGGCATAGCCAGTACGTCATTGAGCTGAGCGATGAGTTTCTTGATGGCAGGGATAAACTCGATAACACCCTCAGGGATGATAACAGTTCCGAAGTTGTTGCCATCTGCAGCACGCTGACAAACTGCGTTAGCAATATAGTCTACGATATCATCGAGACTCATGCCCTTCTGCTCGATCTCCTCAGATACCAGACAGATGTTAGGCTGAGTCTGCAGAGCACACTCAAGAGCGATGTGTGAAGCTGAACGACCCATCACCTTGATGAAGTGCCAGTACTTACGGGCAGAGTTACAGTCGCGCTCGATGTTACCGATGAGCTCAGAGTAAGTCTTACAAGCTGTATCGAAACCGAACGAAGTCTCAATCTGATCGTTCTTCAGGTCGCCATCGATAGTCTTAGGACAACCGATAACCTGTACGCCATAGTTCTTGGCAGCATAGTACTCTGCTAGAACACAAGCGTTAGTGTTAGAGTCATCGCCACCGATGATAACAATAGCCTTGATATTGAGTTCGCGGATAATCTCCAGACCCTTTTCAAACTGATCAACCTTCTCGAGCTTGGTACGACCAGAACCAATCATATCGAAACCACCAGTGTTACGATACTCATCGATGATATCAGCTGTAAGCTCCATATAGTTATGATCTACCAGACCGCCAGGACCCAGAATGAAACCGAACAGGCGGTTCTCTGGGTTCAGCTTCTTAATCTGATCGAAAAGACCAGTAATAACATTGTGACCGCCAGGAGCCTGACCGCCTGAGAGGATGATACCTACGTTCATCTTAGTGTTGTTAGCCTCAGTAGCGGGCTCAAACTCCACGATAGGCATACCGTAAGTGTTAGGGAAGAGCTTCTTGATCTCCTCCTGGTCGCCAACACTCTGTGTGGCTGCACCCTCCTTCACTTTTACTGCACCCTGAAGCGCCTTAGGCAACTTGGGCTGATAAGCGGCTCTCGCCAGCTGCAATGCACTTTTTTCCATAATACTTTTTTTATTTTTAAAATGAACTAATCGTTTTCTGAGCCGCAAAATTAGTGAATTTTTGTAAGAAATACGAAATAAAACAATCAATTTTCTGCTTTTTAATATTTTTTTTAGGTGAAACACTTGTTATCTCAGATTTTTTTTCTAACTTTGCTTACTGAATATAACAAAACACCCCAAATAATGGGAATTTAAAAAATATAGAGTATGATGAACAAAAGAAGTTTGAAAAAGGCAATTAATGTTGTTAGCGACCAATTATTTGCAAATGCAGTAGCAGTTTCACTGTATGGAAACAATCGTAATGCAGAGAATGATCAAGCACTGATAGAGTCAATTATTAATATGCGTAATGACTTTGTAAGCCGTATATCACATCCAGAGCCAGGAATGAAGAAGCAGGAGTTCTACAAAGACTTGCGCGATAAGTTTATTTCACAGGCACAGGAACTTGCTGACCAGATTAGCCTTTAAATTAGTTGTCTGCTAATGCTGGGAAAATTATGTAGCTGGCTGCTATACAAACGTATGGGGTGGACAAAAGACATAACACAGCCCCACCCCGAGAAGTTCATTATCTGTTTGGCGCCACATACCAGTAATTGGGATTTTGCGCTGGGACAATTGTATAGCCGTGCTGAGGGGATGAAGATTAATTTCCTGATGAAAAAGGAGTGGTTCTTCTGGCCCCTTGGTCCTATTTTTAAGAGCATGGGAGGCATACCTGTGTTCCGACAGAAGAAAATGAGCATGACCGATGCTATGGCAGATACAGCAAAAAAGGTTAATCAGTTTAAACTCTGTATCACGCCCGAAGGTACCCGTTCGAGAGTAGAGGAGTGGAAAAAAGGATTTTACTTCATCGCTCTCAAAGCAGGTATACCTATTTTATTATATGGCGTTGACTATGAGCGTAAACTGATACAGTGCACCAAAACAATCATCCCAAGTGGAAACTTAGAGGAAGACATGAGGGAGATAAAACTTTATTTCAAAGATTTTAAAGGCCGAAAGCCTGAGAACTTTGCAATAGGAGACATTGAATAATGAAACGACGTAGCGTGATAATACCTCTGGCCCTGTGCGCCCTGCTTACAGCAATGCCAGCCGACTCAGCTCGGAAGGTTAAGGTAAAAACACCGCCAGATCCGCTGAAAACACTTAAGGAGAAGATAGATAGATACTTCGTAAACTACAAGTCAGACGAACAGAAAATTAGAGCCACGTTCCACCTGAAGTCGCTGGTGATTAACGATTCATTGCAAACGGTTGACATAAGTGCCAATAATAGTCTGGGTGAGCAGTTGTTTGATGATGACATGGCGGAAACTATCTATCAGGAAGTGGGCGAATTGCTGCCAGATACGTTGCAGGAATATAACCTTACGATTACCACTAACGGATGGGATTTGCGACAGCTGGTTCCTAATCGACTGAGGGATAATAAGGACAAAGCACGTACTTGGGGGCATATTGATTATCACGGACGTCCATGGGTAAAGAATGTATCGAAACCCTACGAGATAACAGAGGGACTGCAAAACAGGCATCTATCGTTGTGGGCGAGCCACGGACGATACTTCAATGTGAAAGATAGCATTTGGAAGTGGCAGCGTCCGCCGCTTTTCGGCACTCGTGAAGACCTGTTTACGCAGACCATTGTAACCCCTTACCTCATTCCGATGCTGCAAAATGCTGGAGCTGTGGTGTTTACACCACGCGAGCGTGACTGGCAGAGAAATGAGTTTGTCGTTGACAACGATACCCCCGAAAGCGGATACAGTGAGACAAGCGGACAGCATGCTTGGCAAAAGAGTAACACCATAGGTTTTGCTATGCATCCTGGTGTTTATACTGACTTCGAGAATCCATTCAATGAAGGAACAGCACGTGTAGCTGTTACCACTGATAATCTGAAGCACCAGAGCGAAATAATATGGAAACCAGCCATCACTGAGAGCGGATATTATGCTGTATATGTGAGCTACCAGACGTTGGTGAACAGCATTGACGATGCTCATTATACCGTATGGCATCAGGGCATGCCAACAGAGTTCCGTGTGAACCAACAGATGGGCGAAAAGACATGGGTATATTTAGGCAGCTTTTATTTTGATGAAGGACAGAGCATGCGTAACTGCGTAACATTATCAAACCTGAGTAAGCACCACCACGGTGTGGTAACTGCCGATGCTGTGAGATTCGGTGGCGGTATGGGAAATATTGATCGTGGGCGTGGTATTAGCGGACTACCAAGATGCCTCGAAGCTGCGCGCTATTATGCACAGTGGGCAGGTATGCCTTATGAGGTGTACAGCACTAAGGACGGTGAGGATGATTATGGCGACGACATCAACGTACGCAGCTATATGACCAATCATCTGGCAGGAGGCTCGATTTACGAGCCTGATACCACAGGTCTGAACGTGCCCATCGAACTTTCACTTGCTATTCACAGTGACGCAGGATATACAAAAGACGGAAAGAGTCACACTGGTACGTTGGCTGTTTGTACCACAACCATGAACGACTCGATTTTGGGCACAGGAATGACCCGACTGGCATCGCGTGATTTTGCCGACGAGCTACTCTACTCTATTCCTGCTGACATCACAAAGAAATACGGCAACTGGCCCACACGTGAACTGTATGACCGTAATTACTCGGAGACACGATGCCCAATGGTACCAAGTGCCATACTGGAAACCATGAGTCACCAGAACTTTGCCGACATGAGAATGGGCCAGGATCCCAACTTCCGTTTCGACCTGGCGCGCAGTATCTACAAGGCTGTGCTGAGATATGTTAGCTCAATGCATCATAAGAAATATGTAGTGCAGCCATTGGCACCATGTAGAGTGCGTGCAGAGCTTACTGGTAAGGGCGAGGCTAAGATCAGCTGGCATCCTGTTTACGATGAATACGAGTCAACTGCAAAACCCATAGGATTTGTGCTTTATACTGCTATAGGCCGCAGCGGGTTTGACAACGGAACTTATATAAAAGGTGGCAACGAGACATCGATAACCATACCTGTAGAGAGCGACAAGGTGTACAGTTTCCGTCTGACGGCTGTGAACGAAGGAGGCGAGAGTTTCCCTTCAGAAGTGGTTTCAGTATACGATGTGCCAGAGGCTCAGAAGACGGTGCTGGTGGTTAACGGATTCAGTCGCCTAGCATCACCTGCTGTCATCGACAACAAGGTGCAACAGGGATTTGATATGGAAGAGGATGCTGGTGTTACCTACGGGCGTACAGCAGGATGGCTGGGATTCCAGACTAGCTTTGACAAGAGCAAGATGGGAAGCGAGCGGCGTGACGGATTGGGATTTACCAACGACACACTGATGGGACAGTTTATTGCAGGTAACGATTTCGACTACATTCGCACCCACACTCAGGCCATCGCAACTGCAAGAAAATATCGCGTAGTGAGTTGCTCGGCCGAAGCTCTGGAGTACAATGAGATGCACCCGCAGCGCTACGAAATGATAGACTTGATACTGGGATTGCAGCGCAAAGACGGCTATTCGCTTGTACCATATCAGGTGATGACGCCCATAATGAAAGAGCACTTGCGCCTGTTTGCCAAGAAAGGCGGTGCACTGCTTGTGAGCGGAGCATACTTGGGAACAGATATGCAAGAGCCCGCAGAACGACGCTATTTGGAAGACGTATTGAAGATAAAATTTGGAGGTAGAGATCTTGACAGTCTGCAGCGTGACTCAATTCGTGGGCTCGGTACCGAGTTTACCTTCCATCGCCACCTGAACGAGCGCCATTATGCTGCGCAGCATCCTGAGATTCTGGAGCCTGTATTTCCAGCTTTTTCGGCCATGAAGTATGCCGACGACTACAGCGCCTGTGTGGCCTATGGTGGCACAGATTATAAAGCAATTACGATGGGATTCCCACTTGAATGCATCAAGGACGAACCCAAGCGCAACAGTATAATGCGTGGATTACTACAGTTTTTACTACAATCACAATAAACATTTAAAAATTACCAATTATGAAAATTCAATCTAATTCATCCGGAACAAGGAGTATTGAAGTGAGCGAGGCTCATCTTCAGACTATTGACCAGTACCAGCTTTTTCGTGATCTAATCGATTCAAATGGCTATGTTGACGAACAGGTACTTGACAAATTAAAGCTGAACATCCGCAGTCTGCTGGAGGGAGATGCAGGTAAAGATAAGAATCTGCTCGATCTCTGCCTGGACGTTATCTATCATCAGAACATGAAGGCTTTCGGACTGCAGCAGCTTGTGTTGTTATATATTAACTGGAAAGATCGCTGCAACGATGGACTCGGCATGACCATTAGGGCCGTGCAGGGAACGCCGTTCAACTAAACAGTTGAAAGTTGAAAATTTAGTTTGTAAAATTAAAAAATTGAGAGAATTTAGATTAACAGATTTCTTACCTACAACAAAGAAGGAGTTGGAGCTCCGAGGATGGGATTACGTTGACGTAATTCTATTCTCGGGCGACGCTTATATAGACCATCCATCTTTTGGTGCAGCAGTGATAGGACGAACACTCGAGGCAGCTGGATATCGTGTGGCTATTGTGCCACAGCCTGACTGGCATGGAGATTATCGCGACTTTAAGAAGTTAGGCAAGCCACGATTGTTCTTCGGCATTGCACCTGGATGCATGGACTCTATGGTAAACAAATATACGGCCAACCGCCGTTTGCGCTCAGAGGATGCATACAGTCCTGACGGGCGACATGATATGCGTCCCGAATACCCCACGATAGTATATACAAGAATACTGAAGGAACTTTATCCTGATGTTCCAGTAATACTTGGTGGTATCGAGGCTTCGTTGCGAAGAGTGACTCACTACGACTACTGGCAGGATGAACTAAAAAAGTGCATTCTGTGCGATTCGGGTGCAGATATGATTACCTATGGTATGGGAGAGAAAACCACAATCGCAATGGCAAACCGACTGAGTGAAGGACATAAGATATCAGACATTCGTGATGTGCCTCAGACGGTTTATCTGAGTCGTAAAGAGGACATCCCAGGGGGAATAACAGATAACGACATTGTGCTAAACAGTCATGAGGAATGCTTGAGAAACAAGCGTGCTCAAGCCGAGAACTTCCGTAATGTGGAAGAACAATCGAACATGATGCATGCAAAACGACTGATTCAGGGCGTAGATGGGCGCTATGTAGTAGTGAATCCCCCCTACCCGCCTATGACTACCGAGGAGCTCGATGCATCGTTCGATTTGCCTTATACCCGATTGCCGCATCCTAAATACAAAGGCAAGAGGATTCCGGCCTACGATATGATTAAATTTTCGGTCAACATCCATCGCGGATGTTTCGGTGGATGTGCGTTCTGTACCATTTCAGCCCATCAAGGCAAATTTATTTCATGCCGCTCGAAAGAGAGTATTCTGCGCGAAGTAAAACAGGTGATAGAAATGCCCGACTTTAAAGGCAATCTGAGCGATTTAGGCGGACCTTCGGCAAACATGTATGGTATGAGTGGTCGTAACAAAAACGCCTGTGAGAAGTGTAAGCGTCCTTCGTGTATACATCCACAGGTGTGCCCTAATCTGAATACCGACCACTCTAAACTGCTGGATATTTATCATGCGGTAGATGCTCTGCCAGGCATTAAGCATAGCTATATAGGTAGCGGTGTGAGATACGACCTGTTATTGCATCGCAGTAAAGACGAGGCTTCAAATCAGGCTGCCATGCAGTACACACGCGAGCTGATAACACATCATGTGAGTGGACGACTGAAGGTAGCCCCTGAGCACACCAGTGATCGTGTGCTGTATCTTATGCGCAAACCATCGTTCAGTCAGTTCTACGATTTCAAGCGTATCTTCGACCGCATCAACCGTGAGGAGAATCTTCGACAGCAGATCATCCCCTACTTCATTTCTTCTCATCCGGGATGCCACGAGGAAGATATGGCAGAACTCGCTGTATTGACAAAGAACTTAGACTTCCATCTGGAACAGGTTCAGGACTTTACACCAACCCCGATGACCAATGCCACAGAAACATGGTACACAGGCTATGACCCTTATACGCTGGAACCGATATTCAGTGCCAAGAGTCAGAAAGAGAAGCTTGCCCAGAGGCAGTATTTCTTCTGGTATAAGCCAGAGGAGCGTAGAGGCATCGAACAAAGTCTCCGTAGAATAGGACGCCCTGATTTGATAGCAAAACTATATAGCGGCATGCCACCACAGCAGTCAAGTGGCTATCGTTCATCATCAGACAGTAATAAGCAGAAATCATATAATCCAAATTTCAGAAATGAAAATAATAGAGCAAAGCATCATAGCGAAAAACCCCGCGAAGAAAAGCGAGGACGGGATCGTCGTCACAGATGATTTTGTTGCTGTTATAGATGGTAGCACATCCAAGACAGAAAGACGCCATTGCCCGCCTTTGAGCAATGGTCGATATGCTATGATGCTTATCAGTCGCTATATACGCAAGATGCCCGCCAACACATCGTGCCATGAGTTCTGTGTAGGCGTGACCAAAGCCATACGTAAGCACTATTGGCTCCGTTTCCCCGTTGACAGGATGAAAGAGCACCCAGAAGAACGCCTATGTGCGTCGGCCATTATATTCTGTCGTTTGCGCAGAGAAGTTTGGATGGTAGGCGATTGCCAATGCCTTATTGGCGGAGAGTATTTTGATAACCCCAAGCCCTACGAACAGCAGTTGGCCGAGATGCGTGCGAAAAAAGTGCGTGAGCTGTTAGCACAAGGTGTTTCCCAACAGGAACTGCTGCAGCCTTTCGATCCGGCACGCGAGGTGATGATACCTACCATGTTGGAGGTTATGCACAACCAGAACATCACATATGCCGTAATAGACGGTTTTAAGATACCAGAAGATAGAGTACGCGTGATACCACTCGACTTCCAGAAATGGGAAATAGTATTTGCCAGCGACGGGTATCCCAAACTGGCCGATACACTCGAAGAATCGGAATCCCTACTCGACTATCAGCGTAAGGTTGATCCGTTGAACATAGGAGGATTCAAAGCTACAAAGGCTTTTGTTGAAGGAAACAACTCTTTCGACGACCGCTCGTACATCCGATTTGAAGTATAGGAAATAATGGAGAAGATAATATTAGGCATTGACCCAGGAACCAATATCATGGGGTATGGATTGTTGAAGGTGATAGACGGAAAAGCCAAGATGATTACCATGGGTGTCATCGACCTTCGCAAGTTTCCTGATGCGTACCTTAAGTTAGGGCACATCTTTGAGCGTGTCACTAGCATCATCGATGGATTCCTGCCCGACGAGATGGCTATCGAGGCTCCGTTCTTCGGAAAGAATGTACAATCGATGCTGAAATTGGGGCGTGCCCAGGGAACAGCTATTGCCGCAGCAGTAAACCATGGAGTGCCCATACACGAATATGCGCCGATGAAAATTAAGATGGCGCTTACAGGAAATGGTAGCGCATCGAAAGAGCAGGTAGCAGGAATGCTGCAGCGGCTGCTGAAGATCCCTAACGAGGATATGGGCAAATTTATGGATGCCACCGATGCCCTTGCAGCGGCTTATTGCCACTACCTGCAGATGGGTAAGCCCGAAAGCCCTGTAAAATACAGAGGGTGGAAGGATTTTATAAACAAGAATCAAGAAAAGGTCTCTAAACGCAAGATAAAAAATGAAGACAATTGAATTACGTAATGCGAGAGCACGAAAGCCAGAATGGTGTTTGGCCGAGCCAGTGAACTTTCAATTAGATGAAGGCGAACATTTAGCAATTGTTGGTAGAAATGGCGGTGGTAAGAGTATGCTGGTTGACATGATTACAGGAAAACATCCTGTAGCACCAGACAGTATAAGCTATTCTTTTACCGAACCATATAACAATTTGAAAACCATAGCGTTCCGTGATACATACGGAGGAGATAACGACCGCACTTACTTTCTGCAGCAGCGGTGGAATCAGACAGAGATTGACGAAGAGACTCCTACTGTAGGTAGTAAACTTGAAGAGGCTTTTTTATTGGCAGGCGAAGACACGCCTGAACGCCGAGCTTTTCAAAAGCATCTGTACGAGCTCTTTCATATGGAGGAACTTCTTGATAAATATATCATACTTTTGAGCAGCGGAGAGTTGCGCAAATACAAACTGGCAGCCAGTTTGTTTACCAAGCCAAAAGTGCTTATCATCGAGAATCCTTATATCGGTCTTGATGCCGAGACAAGAGACCAGGTGAAGGATTTGTTGGATATGTTGGCATCAGAAAAAGAAATGCAGCTCATTCTGGTGTTATCAAAGATGGATGAAGTACCAGATTTTATCACGCGCGTAATCAAACTTGATGGTCTTCATATCGTATCGGATATCAAGGTAAAGACAGAATTCCATATCGACCACTGTCCATTTGCAGTACAAGTTAAGAATCAGAATCCAATCCCACCAATACCTCAAGAGATTATAAGGTTCAATCACGTAACAATACGTTACGGTGAGCGAACGATACTCAAGGATCTGAACTGGGTGGTACTTAAGGGCGAACACTGGTCGCTGTCTGGTCAGAACGGCTCGGGCAAGTCTACCCTACTGTCGCTTGTTTGTGCTGATAATCCACAGAGCTATGCTTGCGACATCTCACTCTTCGGCCATAAGCGTGGCAGCGGAGAAAGCATCTGGGACATTAAGAAGCATATAGGTTATGTATCGCCCGAGATGCACAGAAGCTATAAGCAGAATATCCCAGCCATACAGATTGTGGCAAGCGGACTTAAAGACACTATCGGTCTGTATTACAAGCCTACCAAAGAAGAAAAAGACAGATGTATTGAGTGGATGAACCTATTTGGCATTAAGAAGCTCGCTGATCGCAAGTTCCTTGAGATGTCAAGTGGTGAGCAGCGATTGGTATTGCTGGCTCGTGCATTTGTTAAAAACCCGGATTTGCTGATACTTGACGAACCACTGCACGGACTCGATTTGTGTAACCGCAATATGGTGAAAGCCATTATCGACCGCTATATGGGCGACAATCCGGACTGCACGCTGATCTTCGTAACCCATTACGAAAATGAGTTACCGAACTGTATCGATAACTCATTATATCTGAATAGAAACTAAATCAGAATCTTATTTCTCCATCAGGGCCGCTGTTCTCACACGAGACAGCGTTTCTGGTGTCATCTGCAGATAGCTTGCGATGTAAACCAACGGAGCACGCAGCACAAGCTGTGGCTGGTTCTTTACCAGCTTCTGATATCTGTCTTGAGCACTCTCAAAGCGCAGCATATCAGCGTGGTGCTGACTCAGAATGAGCGACTCCTCAAGAATCTTACGATACAGAATCTGAATGTTCACACTCTTCATAGCCACAGCCTCAAGGTCGGCCTTAGGCAGAGCAATAAGTATAGTTGGCTCCAGAGCCTTAATCTGCAACTGTGATGGCACTTCGTGAAACAAGCTCTCGATGCACATCACAATGCTGTTCTCAGTAGCCATATACTCGGTTAGCTCTTTATCGTTCTTAAAGTAATACTGACGTACAAGTCCACGTACCACCCAATAGATATTGGTACAAACCTCACCCTCTTTAAGAACCATTTCGTTTTTTGCAAACTTCATTGGCACCAGGATACTTTCCAGAAGGTCAAGCTCCTCGTGAGTCATAGTACTATATCTGCGGGCCAGTTCGCGGGCCACATCGCGTGTTGTTAAACTAACGTTTGCCATAGATTATTGATATGTTTTTAGTCCAATTTCAATACTGCAAGGAATGCCTTCTGGGGCACTTCCACATTTCCAATCTGTTTCATACGCTTCTTACCTCGTTTCTGTTTCTCCAGCAGTTTACGTTTACGGCTCACGTCACCACCATAACACTTGGCGGTTACATCCTTACGTACCTGCTTAACTGTTTCTCGTGCAATAATCTTAGCGCCAATAGCAGCCTGAATAGCGATATCAAACTGTTGGCGTGGTATGAGTTCTTTCAGTTTCTCGCACATACGACGTCCAAAGGTTACAGCGTTGTCCTGATGAGTAAGTGTAGACAACGCATCAACAGGTTCACCATTTAGTAGGATGTCGAGCTTAGCAAGCTTTGAAGGACGGAATCCTGCCAAATGATAGTCAAAAGATGCATATCCCTTAGAAACTGATTTCAACTTATCATAGAAGTCGATCACAATCTCTCCAAGGGGTAGCATAAAGTGTAGTTCTATACGATTTCCGCTCACATACTGCTGGTCAATCAGCTCGCCTCGCTTATCCAGACACAGCGTCATGATTGGTCCGATATAGTCGGCAGCAGTAATAATAGAGGCACGGATGTAAGGCTCTTCGATGTGCTCAATCATTGTCTGATCAGGCAAGCCTGAAGGGTTGTGCACCTCTTTCACATCACCCTGCTTAGTGTAGCACATATAGCTTACGTTAGGCACGGTTGTGATGACATCCATATCAAACTCTCTATCAAGACGCTCCTGAACAATCTCCATGTGCAACAGTCCAAGGAATCCGCAACGGAAACCAAATCCCAGCGCCACCGATGATTCTGGCATAAATGTGAGCGAAGCATCATTCAGTTGCAGCTTTTCAAGCGATGCTCGTAGATTCTCATAGTCAGCAGGATCAATTGGGTACACACCTGCAAACACCATAGGCTTAACCTCCTGGAATCCCTCGATGGCAGCACTACAAGGATTTGCCACATGTGTGATGGTATCACCCACCTTAACCTCCTTTGAATTCTTGATACCGCTTATGATATAGCCCACATCACCAGTCTTCAGTTCCTTGCGTGGTATCATGTCCATCTTCAGCACTCCAATCTCATCAGCATCATACTCCATGCCTGTATTGAAGAACTTAACATGATCGCCACTCTTGATAGAGCCATTCACAATCTTGAAGTAAGCAATAATGCCTCGGAACGAGTTGAACACAGAGTCGAAGATAAGCGCTTGCAGCGGAGCCTTCTCGTCACCTACAGGATGAGGTATACGTTCAACTACAGCGTTAAGAATCTCCTCAACACCCTCGCCTGTTTTACCCGATGCACGAATGATATCTGAGCGATCGCAACCGATAAGGTCGATAATTTCGTCTTCCACCTCGTCGGGCATAGCGCTCGGCATGTCTATCTTATTGATGACAGGGATAATCTCCAGATTATGGTCGATGGCCATATAGAGGTTAGAGATTGTCTGAGCTTGAACACCCTGAGTAGCATCAACTACTAGCAGAGCACCTTCACAGGCAGCAATCGAACGCGACACCTCGTATGAGAAGTCAACGTGTCCCGGAGTATCAATAAGGTTCAGTATATATTTCTCGCCTTGATAAGTATATTCCATCTGGATGGCGTGACTCTTGATTGTTATTCCTCTTTCACGCTCCAGGTCCATATCGTCAAGCATCTGTCCCTCAGTAACCTGAATGGTCTTAGTGTACTCAAGCAGACGGTCTGCCAGAGTAGACTTGCCGTGGTCAATGTGGGCTATGATGCAGAAATTTCTTATTTTATTCATTGATATATCTATGCTTTAAGGTGCAAAGTTACAAAAAAAGTCGCTAAAATCTAATTATTTTGCTTTTTTTTGTATCTTTGCAGGCAAAAAATAGCATTCATTATGAAAAAGTATTGGATTATAGCAATATTTGCTTTTATGTTTTCCGCTTGTCAGGAGAGTTTGGAAGACAAATGCGAGCGCGATTCTAAAGAATACACCCGTAAACATTGCCCTACGGCAATAGACGATTATACCATCATTGATTCGCTCACTTTCGACCGTGCTACTCACACCATACATTATTATTATAGACTCACTGGTGTAGCCGATGAAGAGCAGGCGATAAAGGATATTGATGCAGTAGGAACGCTTAAACAATCGCTTAAGAATTCTACCAGTGTAAAGACCTATAAGGACAATAAGTACCGCTTTGCTTATACCTATCGTTCCAGCAAGGATCCAAAGAAAATATTACTTGATGTGGTTTTCACAGATAAAGATTATTAATAAAAAGTAATCCCCGCCTTCATCAAGCGGGGATTCTTTTTATTATTCAGCAACCTCTTCAGGTTTCATGTTTGTGTAAACTGTCTGAACATCATCAAAGTCCTCCAGCTTCTCAACCATCTTGTCGATGGTCTCACGCTGCTCTGGAGTAACGTCCTTCAGGTCGTTTGGAATACGAGTGAACTCAGCACCAGTAACCTCGAAACCATTCTCCTCAAGATGCTTCTGGATAGCGCCGAAGCTTGAAGGATCGCCATAGATGGTGATGCTGTTCTCCTCCTCGTCCTCATCGAACTCGTCCTCTACTCCGTAGTCAATCAGGTCGAGAATCATTTCGTCCATATCCAGACCGTCCTTCTTCTTGAATGTGAACACGCTCTTGTGGTCGAACAGGAAGCTCAGGCTACCCTGAGTACCCAGGTTACCATTGAACTTGTTGAATACTGAACGCACGTCACCAACGGTACGTGTGGTGTTGTCGGTCAGAGTCTCAACAAAGATAGCGATTCCGTGAGGACCGTATCCCTCGTATGTTACCTCCTTGTAGTCGCTCTGGTCCTTACCCATTGCATTCTTAATAGCACGCTCGATGTTATCCTTTGGCATGTTCTCACGCTTAGCGTTAGCGATGATAGCACGCAGTGAAGGATTGTTCTCTGGCTCTGGACCACCAGCCTTTACGGCAATAGCGATCTGCTTACCAATCTTAGTAAATGTCTTGGCCATGTGGCCCCATCGCTTCAGCTTTGTTGCTTTACGATATTCAAATGCTCTTCCCATATATTCTTTTAATTTAATAATTCAAAAATGTAAAAATGTAACAATTAGCGGAGCTCAGCATTGAGTTGCTTCTTGATGTTTGCGATGAGTTTCTGCATGATAGCATCAATCTGCTTGTCGCCCATCGTCTTCTCCTCGTCCTGAAGGATGAAGTTTACAGCGTAGCTCTTCTTACCAGCAGGCAGCTTGTCGCCCTCGTAAACGTCGAACAGCTCAACCTTCTTCAGCAGTTTCTTCTCTGTCTGACGTGCAATCTGCTCAATCTGAGCAAACTCTACGCTATTGTCAACCAGCAGAGCCAGGTCACGACTAACGGCAGGGAACTTAGGCACCTCAGTATAGAGAACCTCGTTCTTCTTGATTACCTTCATCAGTGCGGTCCAGTTAAGCTCTGCATAGAAAACAGGAGTGTCCAGTCCAAACTGCTTCTGAAGTTTCTTAGCGATGATACCCATCTCTATCAGCTTCTTACCACCGCGATTCTCGATAGTGATACCAGCAGAGAAGATCTCGCTATCGCTCTTCTTGCGAACAATCATACCAGGCTTAACACCGATACGACGCAGAATGTTCTCAACATATGCGCTCAGCTCGTAGAAGCTGCTCTCCTCGTTAGCATGCGCCCAAGAACCCTCAACACGCTTACCTGTAAGCCATAATCCACAGTGATACTGCTCCTTGTAAGCCTGCATAGGATCATCGAGATTCTCCTTCTGAGGATCGAATGTATAAACATTACCAAACTCGAAGAAACGCAGGTTACCACGCTTACGGTTCACGTTGTGCTGGATGCTCTCCAGTCCACCGAACAACAGTGTCTGGCGCATCACATTCAGATCGGTACTCAGTGGGTTCATAACCTTCACGCAGTTCTCAGCAGGGAATGCGTTGCTGCCCTCATAGTAAGCACCCTTAGTCAGCGAGTTGTTCAGAATCTCGTTGAATCCCTCGCCTACCAGCTGCTCGCTAACCAGATTAGCCAGCTTGTGCTTCTGGTCCTCGTCGCCCTTGATAACCAGGCTACCCTTCAGCTGTGTGGGAATCTCAACATTGTTATATCCGTAGATACGCAGAATATCCTCTACTACATCGCATGGACGTGTCACGTCAACACGATAAGCAGGAATCTCCAGCTTCAAGCCCTCTGCAGTCTCCTCGAGAACCATCATCTCCAGACTCTCACAGATGCTCTTGATTTTCTCTACAGGAATATCCTTACCCACCAAGTCGTGCACATATTTATATGTAAGGTCTACCACAGCATTCTTCATAGGCTCTGGATAAACATCACAAATCTCCATGCTTACCTTACCGCCAGCCAGCTCCTTACACAGTATAGCAGCCTGCTGCAGTGCGTAGATAGTTCCGTTAGGATCAACGCCACGCTCAAAGCGGAAGCTTGCGTCAGTGCTCAGTCCATGTCTGCGTGCACTCTTACGAATCCATGTTGGGTGGAAATAAGCACTCTCCAGCACTACGTTCTTGGTAGTCTCGTAAGTACCACTACCCTTACCGCCGAATACACCAGCGATACACATTGGCTCCTCCTCATTGCAGATAGCCAGATCGCGGTCGCTCAGCTTGTGCTCCTCGCCATCCAACGTCTGGAAGGGTGTACCGTCAGGCATGGTCTTAACCACAATCTTGTGGCCCTTTACCATGTCAGCATCAAATGTATGCAGAGGCTGACCATAAGCCATCATCACATAGTTTGTGATGTCGACGATATTATTGATAGGGCGCAGTCCGATAGTATTCAGTTTGTTCTTCAGCCACTCAGGACTCTCCTTCACCTCACAGTCGGTTACGCTAACGCAAGCATAACGCTTACAAGCCTCTGTATTCTCAATCTTCACCTCAATAGGCAGATCGTGATTGTCTACAGTGAATGCCGAACAGTCTGGGCGATGCATCTTGGTCTCATAGCCATTGCTCTTGAGCCATGCATACAGGTCGCGTGCCACACCCCAGTGACTCAGTCCGTCAGCACGATTGGCAGTGATATCAACCTCAATCAGCCAGTCGCTCTCCAGGTGGTAGTACTCTGCAGCAGGTGTACCTACTACGGCATCCTCAGGCAGCACGATGATACCAGCGTGATCGTTGCCGATACCTATCTCGTCTTCAGCGCAGATCATACCGTTACTCTCTACACCACGAAGCTTCGACTTCTTGATTACGAACTCCTTATCACCATCGTAGAGCACACAGCCCAGATCAGCCACAATAACCTTCTGACCTGCAGCTACGTTAGGCGCACCACACACAATCTGCGATGGCTCGCCTTTGCCCAGATCAACTGTTGTTACATGCAGATGGTCGCTATTGGGGTGAGCCTCGCAGGTAAGAACCTTACCAACGTACAGACCCTTCAGTCCACCTTTAATACTCTGTACTTCTTCCAATGCGTCGACCTCCAGACCTGTTGACGTAAGCGCATCAGCTACCTGCTGAGCCGTCAGGTCGAAATCAACGTATTCCTTCAACCATTTGTAGGAAATATTCATTATACCAAATCTTTAGTAATTACTATCTTTGAAATTTCAGGGTGCAAAGGTAGTAAAAAAATGGTATATCAACAAATTTTTCCCGCAAAATCTACTCAATACACTTCATTAAAAAGTCAACAGCACCATTTATGCCGAATTTTCGCACATCCAGACTGATGTCGTAGTTGCGTGCGTCGGTCCAGTCCTTGCCTGTAAATGTCTTCGTGTATAACTCTCTACTGTAGTCATTATCTACCACCATAGCAGCAGCATCTCTAAGGTCGAGCCCATACTTCTGGGCTATACGGCGCTTGCGACAGTCCTCGCTGCTGTGAATGAAGATTTTCAGTGCATTCGGATGGTTTTCGAAGATGTGGAATCCACATCGTCCCACTATCACGCAACTCTCCTTCGATGCTATCTGCCTGATAGCTTCACACTGTGCTTCAAACAGCTCGTGCGATGTCTGATCCTGTTCGGCGCCATCATACTCAGCCTTAGCCATGTAGTTGCGATAGAAGTTAGTGAAATCGTCACGCCACAAAGGGTTGCGTGCCTCTATCTTCTCCATCGCCTCTTCTACTACTTGATTACGCTTAGCCACCTCGTTAAGAATCTGCTTGTCAAGCAGCTTAACGTCCAACCTGCGTGCCAGTTCCGCACCGATCTCATGTCCGCCTGTACCGAACTGTCTGCTGATTGTAATAACAAATTTTTCCTCCCTATTCATATCGTTCCTGATTTTAGTTAATAGATTCTTATTGATGCTGCAAATATAAAAAAAAGATTTGGAATCACCAAACCTTTTTTGCTTTTTTTTGCAACGGACTACAGGACTTAAGGACATTTTTGCTAATCAGTCCTTTTAGTCCTTTAGTCCGTTGCTAGAAATATATGCAGCAGCGGCTTCGGCGCATCGCTCGCCATCTACACCAGCCGATACGATTCCGCCTGCGTAGCCTGCACCTTCTCCACAAGGGAAAAGTCCCTGAACACTAACGTGTTGCAGCGTTTCTTTATCGCGAATTATACGCACCGGACTACTTGTTCTCGTCTCCACAGCTATCATCACAGCCTCGTTAGTCAGGAATCCATGAGCACTCTTACCGAAGGCTTTGAATCCCTGTTGCAGCCTGTGTGAAATCATCTTAGGCAACCAGAAGTGCAGTGGACTTGATATCAATCCTGGGGCATACGACGACTTAGGTAGGTCGTAACTCAGTTTGCCGTTCACAAAGTCCACCATTCTCTGTGCGGGTGCCGTCTGCTTCATGTTTCCCTGCTGCCAGCACATACGTTCAAGTTCTTCTTGGAACGCCATAACCTTGAGCGCAGGGGCTACATGGTTACATTTTTCAATTTTTGCATTGTCCAGATCCTCTGGGCGCACCTCAACCACCATACCGCTGTTGCTCCATGCCGTTCCTCGGTTAGCCGGACTCATGCCGTTTACCACAATCTGTTCCTTATCAGTAGCAGCAGGAATCACGAATCCTCCAGGACACATACAGAACGAGTAAACACCACGTCCGTCCACCTGTGTCACCATCGCATACTCTGCAGCAGGCAGCCATTTACCTCTACCTTCTTTATTATGATATTGTATCTGGTCAATCAGATGCGAAGGATGCTCCAGTCTTACACCAACAGCGATACCCTTAGCCTCAATCTCAATTTTAGCTTCTGCCAGATACCTATATACATCGCGCGCAGAATGACCTGTAGCGAGTATAACTGGGCCGTTATACTGGTGTTGGGTGTTTGGTGTTGGGTGTTGGCTGATAGCTTCTACACCTATCACCTGATTGTCATCATCCAGAATCAGTCGCGTCATCTTTGTCTGGAAGTGCACCTCTCCACCACAACGTATGATGGTGTTACGCATAGCCTCGATCACCTTAGGCAGACGATCTGTTCCGATATGCGGATGCGCATCAGCCAGGATAGCCGTTGAAGCCCCATGCTGACAGAACACATTCAGAATCTTTTCGATGTTGCCTCGCTTTTTCGATCGAGTGTACAGTTTTCCATCCGAGTAAGCACCTGCACCACCCTCACCAAAGCAGTAGTTGCTTTCGCTGTCCACCTGCTGTGTCCTACTGATGCTTGCCAGGTCTTTCTTGCGCTCGTGTACGTTCTTGCCTCGCTCAAGCACTATCGGGCGCATCCCCAGCTCTATCAGTCGCAAAGCGGCAAACAGTCCACCAGGACCAGCCCCCACAACTATCACCTGCGGTTTACCCTCCACATTGGGATATTCCGTATGCTGATACACATCGTCGGTAGGCATCTCATTAACATATGCGCGTACCTTAAGATTTACAAAAATCTGTCGCTGTCTGGCATCGATACTTCGTTTCAGTATTCTTATGCCATTGATGGTCCTTGCGTCCAGACCGTCTTCATCAGCCAGGTAAGCCTTTATTCTGTCTTCCTGTGCTGCCACTTCGGGCCTAACTCTTATCTGGTATTCTTTAATCATGCTGCAAAGGTAATCACTTTCTGATAATAATGCAAGAAATTAGCCATTTAAATTGATATGAATCAATAACATTGTAAGAATCTCAGAAAAATGTGGGTATATAGTGAAAAAACTACAATAAAAATTTGGTAGACTCAAATTTAATGCCTACCTTTGCACCCGCAAAACAAGAAACGGATGCACCCGTAGCTCAGTTGGTAGAGCACCTGACTCTTAATCAGGGTGTCCAGAGTTCGAGCCTCTGCGG
>ONAK01000101.1 GCA_900315765.1 uncultured Prevotella sp.
TACAGAAGCAGCCTTAGCAATTCAACGCATGATATCCAAATATCAGATTGAAGCAATCTCAATAGGTAACGGCACCGCTAGTCGTGAAACCGATGCTTTCATTAAGGATGTACTTGCGGGTAGATATAACATCGACACAAAGTCAACTTCCAAAACAGCATCGCCACAGGTTTTCGTTGTCAGCGAATCAGGAGCCTCGGTCTACTCTGCCTCTAAGATTGCCCGCGACGAGTTCCCTGATGAGGATGTAACTGTGCGTGGAGCTGTAAGCATAGGTCGACGACTTATGGACCCACTGGCAGAACTTGTGAAAATAGACCCCAAGAGCATTGGTGTGGGACAATATCAGCACGATGTTGATCAGACTTTGCTGAAACACTCGCTCGACCAGACCGTAGAGAGCTGCGTAAACTCTGTTGGCGTCGACCTCAATACCGCTTCGCAACATCTATTGATGTACGTCAGCGGATTAGGCGCCACTCTGGCCAAGAACATCGTTGACTACCGTCGTGAGCACGGAGCCTTCACATCGCGTGCACAACTGCTCAAGGTTCCCCGTCTGGGACCTTCTGCCTATCAGCAGTGCGCAGGATTCCTTCGTATCCGCGATGGAAAGAACCCGTTAGATAATTCTGCCGTTCACCCAGAGAGTTATGCTATTGTAGAGCAGATGGCCAAGGATCAGGGTTGTTCTGTTTCCGACCTTATTAATAATAAAGACAAACGTGATGCCATCCAGCTGAACAAATACGTCACCCCAGACGTTGGCATGCCAACTTTGACAGATATTCTGTCTGAGTTGGAGAAACCTGGTAGAGACCCACGCGAACAGCTCGAGGCTTTTGAATTCGACAAGAACGTGTCGACAATTGACGATCTTGTAGAAGGAATGATACTGCCAGGCATCGTAACTAACATAACTAATTTCGGTGCCTTTGTCGACATAGGCGTCCATCAGGATGGCCTTGTCCACATTTCGCAGATGGCCAACCGTCGTATTGCTCACCCTCTTGACGTTGTCAAGCTCCATCAGCATGTCACAGTCCGCGTCATTGAGGTAGACCACCGCCGCCATCGCATTTCACTTTCAATGAAAGTTTAACAAAAAACAATCCCCGCCACCTTCACTATAGGTAAGCGGGGATTATTGGTAAGGGTTAGGCTACTATCTTTCTGAACATTTTAGTTGGGGCATCCTTTATTTCTTCTACAAGTTTATTATCTCTCCAACGTTTCACATCGCTGCGATAAGTCGAAGCGCTAAAACCAGAACCTTTTGCTTCCCTCACATCATCGTATGTAAACTCCTTGGGCAACTTGTCGTAGGTAGTCTTGTCGCTGATATTGCGTACCTCGGCTGGGGCGTTCTGTGCCTGCTGACTTTCAATCATGTTGCCAAGCAGTCGCATCTGGGTGTCGAGACAGTATTCGGCCATCATCAGCATGAAGTCTACACAAGCCTTAGATTCGTGTTCATCACCAGAAAGAAGGAAGAAGATTACACCACAACGGAAACCGATAACAGCGGCACGACGGCGGAAGTTATCCATCACTTCATCATTGTTTTTCAAGGCGAGTATTCGCTTCTCCTCTACCCATTTGCCGATGGCTTTGCGCAATCGAGGTGTGTCTACAAATCCCTTCATCTCGCTCAGTTTTCGAGCTGCCTGCTGTATGGCATCCTGCTCTTCGTCGGTCAAGGGGCGATACTTTGGCATCTTGGCGAAACGGGTGTCGGGCAACTCAGATATCAGTACTCGACCACCAAGTCCGTTTTCTGCATTGTCGCGCTGGAAACACTTGTTGAACGAGCCATAAGTGCCAAAGATAGTCCAGTTGTAGATTACAGGCACATCACCCGATTCTGCCTGATCGCTGTTGTAATCCTGGCCCCACTCTGCACGATCGAACGAGTAGCGATAGATGTCGTACTTGGCACTCCAGTTACCAGCCGAGTTGGTCTTGAGCAGAGTGTCGAGCTCCTCGCAGAATGAGTACAGACAGTGGCCGGGGGCACCCTTGAATCGCTTAAGCAGTGTGGAATTAGACACGGTGATAGGCAACTTGCGGATGGGGAACTTAGGCATTTCCTGTGCGCGTTCGTTCGACTTGCGACACTTGTTCTGCTGCTTGATTTCATCCTCCTGACGGCGATATTCATCTGACTCGTCCTTCAGTATTTTCATCCAGCACTCTACGGCCTCCTTACAACCAGACTTACCACCTGCCTGACGTGCTACGATGATAGACATCAGTCCAAGATACTGACTCTTTTCGTCGGCATACTTCACCTCAACCTGGTCGGCATAAGCTGCTGCGATAGGCATGATAGCGCAGAGAATGTTCATCTGCATGGCCTTGGGTGCAGCCATCACAGGTTCGCGTAGTCCTGAAGGCAGAAGCTTGGCTATCAGCTTGTAGCGCTTCTCGTTTGCACTCTCCTGCTCTACCTCCTCATCGTCTACATAGTCATCCTGCTCGCTGAATGCTTCGGCCAGGATTTCACGCTGACGCTTAGTGAGGGCTGCGTTGGGATCGGTAGCCTTGTAGAAGTCGTCAATGAGTTTCTGGCAGTCATCCTCCTTGGCATACTCTGGTGTGAGGTGACGTACTATAGCTATCATCTGCGCCTTAGGAATCAATCGGCAGGCTCCAACAGAAAAGATGCTGAGCAGCGAGTTGTGGCGAACACCTTCAATCTGCAAAGAGCGCTCTGAGAGACCTGCATCATCCATGAACTCATTGAAAACCTTAAGATAACGCATGTCAGGCTTCGCGGGTACATCATTAATAGTTACTTCCATCTCAGGCTTAGTGACAGAAGTCGTGCCATTGTCCTCCCAAGGGCGATAATGCTTGTTGGCCTTCTTGGCGCCAGCAGGCACTTCCTCCTTATTCTTCTTTTCGCGCTCTTTCAAAGCCTTGTACTCCTGCTTGCTCTCTTCGATGGTCATAGTTTCTGTGAAGATTGCGTCATCGAGATACAGCAGCTCGTCGGCATCGGCTGTGGTGGTGAACATAACGCGACCCAAATCATGCGCCTGGGTGTCCATCTCGGTCTGTGTGAGCATTGACACGCGCACCTGATTTTCAAGGATGGTCTTACCCATTTCGCGACGAAGCACCAAATGCAGACCGTAGCGGGCAGAGCGGCTCATCTCAAGCAATCCAATCTCTGTCTTCATCTCAAGCATCTTCTGTGCTATGCGATTGCTCTCGTCCAGACTAGCGCAATCCACATCGTAGGCGAACATTGAGCTGGGATGACAAGCGCCTTCTACCTTTCCATCGGGCATCAAGTCGTTGTAGGCTATCTGCACCAGCTTGTGCTTTGCCTTCTCGTCGCCCTGTCGAGCCTTAGCCAGATTGCTGCGATTCTCAGCAGAGTTGCGCAGGTTAAAGTACTCCTCCTTCGAGTTGATGGCCTCAGCCATCTTTTTTCCGTTTCTAATAAAAATCTTTTTCATCTTTAATTATTAATTGGTTACTATTTGGCCAACAGGCTGTGTGCCCTCGTTTGACCTTAACGAGTGCAAAATTAATAATAAAAAAATTGGTATTTCATTTTTACCGGAAGCGGTCTAGGTGTCTCTGCAAATTACCGATTTTCGGCCGTTTGGCGACCGAAAACAAACATTTTCGGTCGCGCACTCGGTCTAATTATTTAAATTCTTTCTCGAAATCACTCATCATCAAAGTATAATTCTTGTCGCCTTTATACGGATGTATGTCTGGAGAATATACATTAGTATAATCATTATAGCTTGAATCACTATTATTATCACTGCCAAACTCCTGCTTGATGAATGACCATGGCAGTCGTTCTCTCAATATCTTTAAATCTAATAGTACCCTTATTGGCATAGATGCAGCCTTAGCTTTCTGAGCCTTGTCGATATAGCGATGCAGCTCAACAAGAATCTTAGCAGCCTTGTCAACATATTCTTTATTGCAGTGATGCTTGATGACTTCTACCGATTTGGCATTGTTGGTATTGTAGCCCAATCTGTATTTGCTGCCACGCCCCTGCAACAGGTCGTTGATAATCGAAATCTGATCTATCGTCAAAAGAAAAGAATCCACCTCTTCCGACCTTAACTGATTGGCCTCGCCATACAGGTTTTGTGCCACGTATTTCCATCCATCGTCCTGATCGAAAGTGTTCATCCAGTGTTGACCAATTTTGGTGCGAACCAGTTTCATTATCAGTTCTACTCGTTTATCCTTCAATTCCTCTTCCTGCATCTCTGGACGCACTGAGTTCAACAGATGCTTTACCTGCGGAATAGACTGGCCGTATACAGACAGCATCTTGCTGGCAAACATCCATTGTGCACGTTGGTTGCCATCGGCATACAGCAGTGTGCTTTCGTTTTCCTGCCATGTGCTGCTATATACCTGTTTCATTATTTCGAATAGTGTGCTACGTATGGAGTTGAGATAAAACAATTTGTCCATCTCTTGCTTGCTCAAATTAGCATAATGTCTGGCTGAAGGGCTATATGGTGCTTCGTAATCTTCCTCGTATCTATCTCTCATTATCCTTTTTACCTTTCCTAGTTTTGCGTGTGTTAATCCTCAGGTTTTGATGCGGCCTCGTTCCAATACAGACGGCTGAAGTAGTCCAGCAGATAACCCTGTTCTATCGAGTAGCCTTTGCCGTAGTTGATGTCGTAGCCATGCTGCTCCAGTTTCTCGGCTGATAATTTTAGCATATCCTGAGCAAATTTTTCCTTACCAGCCTCACTCCAGATGTATGGACCGGCGGGCAGACTAGCGATGGCGGCAGCGAGCGTCTCGCGTGCGATAGCAGCAAGCTCTTCATCAATATCCTTGGGCAGCAGGCCCCACATGGCGTCGTGCAGCACAATCTCGTCCATCGTCATGCCTTTGGCCTTGCCATCGGCTATGTGAGCATTCACCTCATCAACCTTGGCTATAACCTTTTTCGTGAAGTCGCTTGCTGACATGTCACCATGCTCATAATCGTCCCACTCATACCAACTGTCGGCATAAAAGTCCTGCGCAGCATCGTAGTAGTTCGAAATCTTATTCAACTCCACGCGGCGTACGATATAAGCTACCCAGGCTGCAAGGTTCTCTAGATGGGTAGTTTCGAGCCAAGTTCTCAGCTCCTGATTGTCGAGCAAGAACATTGAGCCGTACATCTTATATATCTGCTCAACAAAACCCTCGCCATCCCAATGCGGTTGGCATACTACGACGTCATCGCGCACGCACGTACCTTTTAATATGACTGCGATGTCGAATGGTTTATGCGTAATCAGGTGCCAAGCCAGCGCCTGCAACGGAGTCTGCCCCTCTCGCCTGCAAATGTCAAACTGAGGGTCGGCCAATAGCTGGTCTAGTTGCTCCAGTGATTCTATGTTGTATTGCATACTCTCTCCTATTGTTAATCGTTTCGGAGTGCAAAGATACAGCATTTTTTGGAGACGACCAAACGAATAGCACTGAAAACGTTGCAGCGTTGCCGTTGCAACGTTGCATTAAGGTGTATAATAACTATTATTTATTAAATTCTATTTATCATAATCTGGTAATATATATCCGATATACATGCTCTCTAACAGGCAGGATAGTCCTTATTGCAACGTTGCAACGGCAACGTTTGCAACGCATCGTATACAAGCCTACCACAGTTACGGGCGCTCGATGTTAGATTTTTTCAATATCGTGCATACACTTATAAAAACATCTAAACGTGATAAACGATACCAGTGTTACCAATCGTAACGTCCGCCTCGCGAAGGAAAACTATTTCCCTCGTTAGGGAGTAAAATTTCCCTCACGTGGCCGCAAAAAAGATATCCGTAACCAATCCATCAGATAAGTTACGGATATCTCATAGTTTAGTTACGGCAAACTCATCGATAAGTGCTACCCTGTAAAAATGCTTCAAATACCGTCTGCAGCCTACCCTATCGCAGTGTTCATTTGTCTATTACAGGCCTTACCAGTCTGCCCATAGGTCTGTAATCTCCCCAGCACTTAATTGTAATACTATTTTCTTCTTTGTCGTAATTAGCCCAGATGGTATGTGCGTTGCGGATAAAGCTCTTAGTACCACCCCAATACGAACAAGTACTGCCTACTTCTTCATTGTTTTCACCAGAGATAAAGCCACCAGCTGGTAAAAATATGCTATTTCCATTGGGACCAGTTATCTTGAATCCGTTTACGCCATCTTGCTGAGTCCACTCCCATAAGCAATTGTTTCTTAGTTCCATGATTTCTGTATCAGTAGGCAATCGCCACTCTCCTTTCCACAACTGCCGAGCCATATCATACTCGGTTCCGCAAATAGACTCGCCAAGATCTACCAAACATTGTTCACACTCTTTCGAATCGGTATACTTATATGTGTCGAACCAATACTTGGTTTTAGGCTCCATCTCGGCCCATGCCAAGTAAGTGCCATAATCAGAAGCTGACTTAGCACCAATATTATGTGATGCCCATTTCACACTCAGCCCCAAATCTACCGCGTTTTCCACATTCTGAGCACACGCACTCAGGCAAAAACCCAGGATTATTAGCACCACAAGCAATATTGCTGCTATTGATTCCAGACGTTTAAGCCATTGCTTTTCTCCAACTATTCTATATTTATTCATATTACTTCTTCATTTCATCTTCCGCCCAACGCATTCTAAGTTTTGCCTTGTCACGCGCATCTTCTGCCCACTTCAGACGGACTTGAGCTTTGGAAAGCGCATCGTCAGCCCATTTTGTATATGTACGAGATTGGCTATAATCCTTTTTCTTTGCATAACTCTCCGCCTGACGAGTATAACGAGTAGCCTTTTCTGTAAGTTGTTGCGCCTCACGCTCATATTTCTCAGCCTGCTCATTATATCGTTGCGCTTCACGCAGATACTGTTGGGCTTTATCATTCTGTATGAGGTTGTTTGCCAATCCCACACTTGCAACCCCCATAAATAGAAACAGAACAACTAATAATCTTTTCATATCTATTATATATGAAACCTATCTATTTGTCTAAAATGTATCAAAAGTGGGTCCAAGTAAACATCTTGCAAAAGAAGATGGTATTATTATATTCCTGTGTTTCAGTGCGTTCTTAAACAATGGCGCAATCTCGTAATCCTTATAACCAGCAATTCCACAGCCAATACGAGTAACGAGAAATATTAAATATGGATGAGTATAAGCATAATCGATGAAATCATCAACATAAAGCCGTAATATGTTCAAATCCCCCTGCATTGTTGGGATTGCGTAACTATTCCCTTGAATACCTACGCCCTTTCCCCAAACAGCCCCAAAACGTTCATGTGCCATACGAGCAGCTCCACTACAATGCTGTCCATTGATATTGCTACCAAACACAAATACCTCATCTTGTTGGAGGTTTTCAATTATTTCTGGAGTGAATCGCATATCTATAGAATTTCACTAGTGTCCACTAAAAAATAGCGGAGATGTTTGTAAATTACTTAAATATAGAGTTTTAGAGCAGAAAATTGACGGTGACGATTTGAATTGACTA
>ONAK01000025.1 GCA_900315765.1 uncultured Prevotella sp.
TGCAGAGGCTTATCGCCTGCTGAAGTTCCTTCGATATATCCGTCCCATTCCTGAGACTCAGATTCCACCAACATCGCTTCTTCGCGAGTTCCTTGGCGGCTCGTCATTCAACTATTGATTAGTGGGCAAAAGACATTATGGGTTATGAATTCTTTTTTCCATAATCTATAATGTCTTTTTCTAAATCTTCTAATGCTTTAAAATCTTCAGCATCTGCTAATGATGCTTCGTAATTCTTGCGCTTTGTATCGAACTCATTATATACTCGTCTGACAATAGCCACCATCTCAGTATTGGAAATACTACCATTACCTTGTAAGATGTCCTTGTCTTGAAATGCTAGCAGATTATCAACATTACTACGCCAATATTGTAGTGTCAGGTCGCGACGTGATTTTACGCGTTCTTCTGCGCTGGTGAGGAAGATTTCTACAAGCCTGTTCAGTGAATCAATTTCCTCATTGTGTAGATAGTTTTTTGCAATAATGATATCTCCTTTACGTACGATACTGCCTTTCCATGTTGTCAGTCCCATATTGGTCTTGCTTGCATCAGCTCGTGCAACTATAAGCTCTGCTGCAGTTTGATGAGTAACGGCATAAAGCAGTTTGTTTTGTGTTTCAGCAAAGAACATCTGTGTTGCTTTGTCATTTTTTTCATAATCGCTGCTAAGAGAGAATAAGTCGCGAACCTTTTGGTAAAAACGTTTTTCCGAAGCCCTGATATCTCTGATTCGAGCTAGCAGTTCATCAAAATAGTCAGGACGTCCATCTGGATTCTTCAGCCTTTCGTCATCTATTGTGAATCCCTTTACGAGGTATTCAGTTAGATGATCTATAGCCCATTGGCGGAATTGTGTACCTCTTAATCCTCTAACTCGCAAACCAACGGCGATAATCATTTCGAGAGAATAAAAAACCACATTATAGTTCTTGCCATCAGCTGCAGTTGTCAAATATTCTTTGACAACTGATTTTTCTGCTAACTCGTTGTCTTTCAAGATGTTAATAATGTGGTAGCTGATGGTTTGCTTTGAGGTGGCAAAAAGTTCTGCCATCTGTTGCTGGTTCAGCCAGATTTTCCCATCCTTAGCATATAATGCTACTGATGCTTTTCCATCAGCAGTACGATATATGATGATATTTTGTTCGTCGTTCATCGTTCGCAAAATTCATATTTGTTTAGAAGTGCAATAGTGCTAGCATCTGGAAAAACATCCATTCTGTGTTTCACCCAATTTATAAAATCAGACTCGCTGGTGAACTGAATATTGAAAATTTTTGTATTGCTTTTGTTATAGCGGTTTTCGATTTCGAGTATTACATTGTCTTTCTCACCTTGTTCTAATTTCTTTAGCGTTTCATTACTAAGTAATATCATATTTGTATCGTCAAAGTACTCCTTGTTAGCATAGCCGCCAAGATTGCCAATTATTTGGAAGAATGCACCCATGTCTTTTCCTTGAATTTCAGGGACAAATATTTCTTTTTGAGAAATTGGATTATCTTTGCCATCTTCGTCATATTTTAAAGGCGATGATACTCTTGATACAAACGTCTTTCCATTAATAGTTGGAGCGCTCCAATTGTAGTATTTAATATCGATGTTCAAGCGTTTCTCTACTACTTCTGGAACTTGATCATCCTCTGTGAATATGCCATTAAGATAATCGTATAATTTATCTTCTGTGATCATCTTAGCATGATAGCCATCGTGTTCATTCAATTCATAACGTTTAATGGAATCTTCGTTAGGATTTGAACCAACGACGAAGAAACTCGTTGACTCTTTGACAGGAGGAATGGCATCTCCTTCTTTATAAACACGTGTGTCAGATACTCGGTCTATAGTATCAACACCCGCGGCTTTCAGTTTAGCATTGAGTTCCTTTGGGGGAATTCTGAACTCGCCAGTTAAGCAGATTCGTTTTCCTTTTAATGGATTTGGCTGCTCCATTTGTTTAAACATGTCTAATTGTTGCGTATTCATATTATTGCTGTTTTGATTTAGATTCTACTAATAAACTCAGATTCACTTAAGATTTCTATAAGTTGTCCTTTTTCTAAGAGTTTAAGTGCTTTCTTTTGTTTGCTACTCATACCGTCTGAGCCAACAATCCTATAGTCTTGTTGTCCAACAACTAAAACATCTGTTTCATTTGTAACAGAGTTTGTGGGAATTCCTCCAATGTTTTTTACCATCTGAAGCAGAACTCTTCTGACTGCATATTGTGTTTTGCCGGTGAAGCAGACAGTTTTACCATAAAAATAGTTGCCCTCATCAATTAATTCTGGATGTTCTTCCAAATCTTTAATTATATTCTTGTATTGATACTGACTTGAGTATTGCTTCTTGTTTTGAAGATGTGCAGTAAACACATTGGGCGCAAATTGTCCCCGATGGAAATGATATTTTCCTTCTAAGTCTTCAAGTGTACTATTATCTGTTTCTAGACATTTTAACAGTAGTTTAGCGCATCCCATGGAGTCACTATCTGCTCTATGATGGTGTTCAAACTCAATACCTAAATGGTTTAATACAATGTCTAATGAATAGCTATAGCATCCCGTTATGATATATCTAGCAATTCGTAGAGTGCAAAAGTAATCAAATGTAGGATATTCTATTCCGTATTTATCAAATGCATCTCTTAGTGCATACATATCAAATGAGGTATTATGAGCCACTACTATTTTATCTTGTAAATAGGGTAGGACATCTTTCCATACTTCTGGGAATGATGGGCTGTTTTTGGTGTCCTCAGGAGTTATTCCATGAATACAAATGTTCATAGAATCATAGAAATTCCCTTCTGGTTGTACTAGCCAACTTTTGGGTGACTGAAGTTCACCATTTATAACTTCAGTAATTCCAATTTGGCATATACTGCTTTTTGCTGACGTTGCTGTTTCTAAATCTATAGCCACAAAGTTGTTAACTTCTTTATTGAATGCTGCCATATGTTATTAGTTAATGAGCCTCAAGCCAATTATTACCAAATCCACAATCTGCTATTAAAGGAACTTTCATTTCAATTGCCTTTTGCATTTCTTCTATTACGATTCTTTCTACTTTTTCTTTTTCGTCAGGATAGACAGAAAAGTTTAATTCATCATGAACCTGCAGAATCATCTTTGATTTCAAATTTTCTGCCTTAAATCGTCTGTATATTTGTATCATTGCAACCTTAATGATGTCTGCTGCAGTTCCTTGTATAGGGGCATTTATTGCGTTTCGTTCTGCAAAGCCTCTTACTGTTGCGTTGTGTGAATTTATATCTTTAAGATAGCGACGGCGACCAAACAATGTTTCTACGAACCCTTTTTGTCTAGCTTCCTCTATAGCGTTATCCATATAATCTTTAACCTTGGGGAAGGTTTGGAAGAAACCGTCAATAAGTTGTTTAGATTCTTCTCTTGAGATGTCTAAACGCTCTGCAAGTCCAAAGACAGTAATACCATAAATGATACCAAAATTAGCTCGTTTCGACTTAGTACGTTCATCGCGAGTTACTTCATCAATATTTTTTTTATAAATCGTAGCTGCTGTTGCGGCATGAAGGTCTTTGCCTTCTTTGAAGACGTTTATCATGTTCTCATCCCCAGAAAGATGTGCCATAACTCTCAATTCAATTTGACTGTAATCAGCAGAAAAGAACAGGCATCCTGGTTCTGGTACAAATACTTTTCTTATTTCTTTTCCATCTTCTCCACGAACAGGAATGTTCTGTAAATTTGGATCGCTAGAGGATAAACGTCCTGTTGCGGTGACTGTTTGATTGAACGATGTGTGAATATGTCCAGTCTTCTTATTAACGAGGCTAGGGAGGGCATCTACATATGTTCCCATTAACTTTTCTGTTTCTCGATAATTGAGAATCTTTTCTACAATTTCATGTTTTCCTTTTAGCTGTTGAAGAATTTCTTCATTTGTAACATATTGCCACGTCTCTGTTTTTTGGGGATTGTCTATGACTTTCATCTTGTCAAAAAGAATGGTTCCAACTTGCTTTGGAGACATTATTTTGAACTTTTCGCCAGCAAGTTCATATATCTCTTTTTCCAATTGGTTCATTTGTTTTGAAACCTCAAGGTGAGACTGTTTTGATGAATTTTTTTCATCATCTTGTTCTTGTATAAATCCGAATAAATCAGGCATTTGTTTTATTGCCGTTTTTTTCTTTGTTCTTTCTGATAATATACTATTTAATTTTCTGTATTCTAGTATTTTACCTACAATAGGATGGCTTTCCTTTATTTCTTCTAATTCTTTCTCGTTAGTTACGTATTGCCAAGACTTAGTCTTTTTAGGATTGTCAATAATCTTTAGTTTGCCGAATAGAATTTCACCCACTTGTTTTGGTGATGAAATATTGAATTCTTCACCAGCAATTTTGTAAATATCTTTTTTTGCTTCTTTTAGTCGGTTAGAGAATATTTTTGAGGTTTCTTTCAACGAAGTTGCATCAATGCATACGCCATTTATTTCCATTTCTGCAAGTACTTGCATTAATGGCATCTCGATATTGTAGAATAACTCTTCACATTCCTTATTTCTTAATTCTGTCTCCAAGTTATTTTTTAATCTTAGAGCGATATCAGCATTTTCACATGCATACTCATTAACCTTTTGTGGAGATAAATCTCGCATTGTTAATTGGTTTTTTCCTTTTTTGCCTATTAACTCTTCTGTATGGATCTTCTGATATTTTAGAATTGTTTCTGCCATATAGTCCATGTTGTGATGAAGTTCGGGTTGGATGAGATAGTGAGCAATCATCGTGTCCCACATCTTACCTTTGAGTTCGATGCCATAGTTGTTCTTCGTTTTCGTATACGGGTTTAAAGATGTTAACAATTTGCAACGCTTCTTCACGATTGGCTGGAATAGGCACGTAAAATGCCTCGAATTCCTTTACGGCAAAGCTCAAACCTACCAATTCTGCTTCAATCGCACTTGTTGAAGTGGTTTCTGTGTCTAGACTGAGAATTTTGTTTGTCAAGAAATAATCACGCAGATTTTTCAAATCTTCCTGATTATCAACGAGTTTGTAGTTGTGAGGTGTTGTTTTTAACGTCTCAAAACTTGAATTTTCGCTTGTTTCTGTACCGCCAGGCGCAAATTCTGCAAAGAGATCGAGTTGCTGATTTACTACTTTTTGCGGTTTTTGACTTTTTTTAAGAACTCTGTCGGCAAAGCTCTTCATCTCCAGTTCGAGCAGTAATCTGCCAAGTTCGTCCTCGTCTGGCTCCACGAGTTTCAAGCTTTCCATATCGAGCTCGATGGGAACATCGGTTTTGATGGTTGCCAAGAAGTAACTCATCTTGATATCATCGACATGCTCTTCAACTTTTTCTCGAAGTTTTCCTTTTATCTCGCTCGAGCGCTCTATCAGTTTTTCGATGCTTCCAAACTCGTTGATGAGTTTCACGGCAGTTTTTTCTCCAACACCAGGACAGCCAGGGAAGTTATCGGCCGAGTCGCCCATTAGTGCCAGAAGATCTATGACTGAAGTAGGAGAGGGGATACCATATTTCTCGCAAACCTCTTTTGGACCCATCGTCTCATAACCGCCTCCATGACGAGGACGATAGATGAAAACGTGGTCGTTAACCAACTGTCCGTAGTCTTTATCGGGGGTAAGCATATAGGTCTCAACGCCGATGGAACCGGCTTTTTCTGCGAGTGTTCCTATTACGTCGTCGGCTTCGTAACCGTCTGCTTGCAGGATGGAAATGCGATAGGCCTTCAGCAGGTCTTTGATGATTGGAACTGCTTTGCGAATATCCTCGGGCGTCTCTTCGCGCTGGGCTTTGTATTCAGGAAAGGCTTCGCTGCGGAAGGTTGGTCCATGCGGATCGAAAGCCACTCCGATGTGTGTTGGCTTTTCTTTTGTCAGTACTTCGTTCAGCGTATTTAGGAAGCCCATGATGGCACTCGTGTTCAGTCCTTTCGAGTTGATTCGTGGGTTTTTGATGAACGCATAATAGCTGCGATAAATGAGCGCATAAGCGTCTAAAAGAAACAATTTCTGCATAACTTTCTTAATTTTCGGCTCAAAATTACCAAAATATTTCCTAATAAGAGAATTATTTCTTATTTTTGTGCCAAAATTCCGCTTGCTATGGATTATTTATCTACGATAAGAAAACCAATTGAGGGCGAAATGAACGACTTTGTTGAGTTGTTCAAGCAGTGTCTTTCGCAAGGTGACGGCATGCTCGAGAGTGTTCTTTCTCACATCCGTCAGCGTGGAGGAAAGCGTATGCGCCCTATGCTTATCCTGCTTACAGCCAAGAATTATGGCGATGTTTTGAGTGTTACACAGAATGCAGCTTTAGGTTTGGAGTTGCTTCATACTGCCAGTTTGGTGCACGATGATGTAGTAGACGAGAGCGATCAGCGTCGTGGTCAGCCTTCAGTAAATGCCTCTTATAATAATAAGGTGGCGGTGCTTGTAGGCGATTATATTCTGTCTACAGCTTTGTTGCGTGTGGCTCTTTCTGATAATCATGAAATCGTACAAGAGTTGGCCGAACTGGGTCGTACTCTGGCTGCTGGTGAGATTCTGCAACTTTCGAATATTTCTAATCAGGAAATCTCGGAAGATGTTTATTATCAGGTAATTAACCAGAAGACGGCTGTGCTCTTCGAGGCCTGTTGTAAGCTTGGTGCGATATCGGTTGGTGCTCCTCGCGATGTTATCGAAAAGGCTGCAAAATTCGGACATAATATTGGTATGATTTTCCAGATTCGTGATGATATTTTTGATTATTACGATTCTGCCGAAATAGGTAAGCCTACTGGTAACGACATGCTTGAAGGCAAGCTTACCTTGCCTGTTATCTACACGCTTACTCATTATGAGTCTCCTGCTATGCTGACGCTGGCTAAGAAGGTTAAGAATGGCACGATTAATTCTGATGAAATCGCTGTTTTAATCGAGTTCACCAAGCAGTATGGTGGTATCAAGTATGCTGAGAAGAAGATGGAAGAGTTTGCTGTAGATTGCCAGAGATTCATCGATGAATGCGTGAAACCTGAGTTAAAGGATTCTTTCAGAGCTTATCTTGAGTATGTGATTCAACGCGATAAATAAACGAAAAACCCCTCCGGATTTGGAGGGGTTTTTTATTTGTGTAATCAGAAGAATTTTACTTCTTCGCCGATAACCTCGCTGAGTAGCAGGTTAGCTAAGCGACTTGTTCCCATTCGGAACCACTGATTAGTGAGCCATTTTTCGCCAAGAACCTCTTTTACGATGGTGTAGTATATCAATGCGTCCATCACGCTGTTTAGGCCTCCAGCGGGCTTAAAACCTATTTGTATGCCGGTTTCATCGTAGTATTCCTTGATAGCCTGGCACATCACGTAGGCTGCCTCTGGTGTGGCAGCTGGTTGCTCCTTACCTGTAGATGTCTTGATATAGTCGGCTCCTGCATACATGGCGAGGATTGAGGCGGTCTTGATGTTCTGTGCTGTCTTCAGGCAGCCTGTTTCCAGAATGACCTTAAGTTTGGCATCGCCACAGGCCTCTTTCATCTGCTGAATCTCGTCGATACATGTCTCGTAATCGCCTGAGAGGAATGCACCTACTGAGAGTACCATATCAATCTCTGTGGCGCCGTCTTTTACAGCCAGACCAGTCTCGATGGTCTTAACCTCAATCAGTGCCTGAGAAGAAGGGAATGATCCCGATACGCAAGCTACCTCAACGCCTTCGATTTCGAGGGTCTCAGAAACGACTTTTGCAAAGCGTGGATATACGCAGATGGTGGCTACGTGGGGTAGGTGAGGGTAGTTCTCTTCGAACTGATTGACGCGCTCTGTAAAGGCCAGCACGCTTTCGTCAGAATCGGTGGTCTTCAGGGTGGTAAGCTCAACGCTACCCATCAGGAATTTCTTTACCTCAAGGGTGTCGTTCTCGGCTACTTTGTTGGCAATAATATCTTTTACTGCCTCCTTTACTTCCTCGTCTGTGATGTTGAGGTTGTACTTACTCAGAGCCTCTTCCATGCGGCTCTTCTGTGGCATCTCAAAGTGGTGATGATGCTCGTGCTCGTGTTCGTGTTCGTGATGATGTTCTGCCATAATTGCTTGTTGTTATATTGTTAAAACTGTTTATGCCATCAATTTCTTGTTTTGGATATGCCTCAGAGAGTCGCGCTGGGTCTTCTTTTCGATAGATTTCTGCAACTCTTCTGTCAAATCAACGCCTGTTTGATTGGCCAGACAAAGTAATACCCAAAGGATATCAGCCATCTCTTCGCCTAAGTTGTCTTTTTCGCCTGGTTTAAAGCTTTGATCGCCATATTTGCGGGCCATAACGCGGGCTAGTTCGCCTACTTCTTCTGTCAGAACTGCCATATTTGTCAGCTCCGAAAAGTAGCGTACGCCATACTCCTTTATCCAGCGGTCAACCGCCTCTTGTGCCTCTTTTATCGTCATTTTATGATGTATTGAATCTTTTCTAATAGTAACAACATCGGTAAACAAGCGAGATAGATTATTATAGCAATCCATCCCTCTAGTCCTTCAAGTTCTCTAATTTCATATCCTCCATAAACTATTAAAGCTGTTATGAATGGTATAGCAATGATCGTTAGATGAAATAAGGTTAAAATATATGTCACTAGTAGGCATCCCGAGATGAATAGAATAAATCTTTTCATTCGTTTGCTGGCAATATCCGACCATTCTTCCTTTATTTCTTTTGTAAGCCACTTCAATGCTTTCATTTGTGAAATATCATTTGGGTGATAAGTATGAAAATGCAAATCAGTAGTATTACGATATACTGCTTGTTATCGCGTTCGTATTCCTTCCAATGGAATGCTTTGTAGAGGAAAACGGTGAGGAATATCAGCAATCCAACGCCACATGGCCATGCGCCGATGGCGTAGCTTTTTACCATCGAAAGCACTACGCCGATTACCAGGAGTAGGGCACTTGCTAGTTCTAATTCTTTTAGATATTTCTTCATCGCTTTTATTCCTTATTCTTTGTGTCCATGCAGATGGTTACAGGACCATCGTTCAGCAGTTCTACCTTCATGTCGGCGCCAAATTCACCTGTGGCTACTTGTTGTCCGATGGCTTCAGAAAGCTGTGCGCAGAAGGCTTCGTAGAGTGGGATAGAGTGCTCGTGCGAGCCAGCACGGAACCAAGAAGGGCGATTTCCCTTTTTATAGCTTGCAAACAGCGTGAACTGACTGACTACCAGACAGTTACCTTTTACATCGAGTATCGAGCGATTCATCACATCGTTCTCATCGCCAAATACGCGCAGATTGGCTATCTTCTTTACCAGCCATTCTACATCTTCCATCGTGTCTTCATCGCAAACGCCTAATAGTATTAGGTATCCCTGACCAATCTGGCCATGAACGCTGCCCTCGATGGTAACGCTGGCGTGGGTAACTCGTTGTATGACTGCTCTCATTGTTGCTTATTTTGCCGCAAAGTTACAAACTTATTTTGTAATTTCCAAATATCTACAGAATTGTTTTTGGATTGCTATCATGACAATCGTGACAAATGACAGCGTCATTTTTCATGTTGTCGCGCCTCTAAAATATGCCATTATATATATTTATATATATAATGAAATCTATTCAATGTTTTCTTGTTTTTCTCTCTGCTCTCATTATGCCACTGTCATTTGTCATGATTGTCATGCTGTCATTTTTTCGCTTTCGTTAGGAAAAACTAATTCCCTCACGTGGGAATAATATTTTCCTCACGAGGCCGCAAAACGAGCCGTAATTTCGTGCCTTTCGAGATTACGGTTTTCAGGTCGTTTGCTTACGGCTTTCTGATAGTTTCATTACGACAAACTCTCAGGGTGGAAGTGCTGATAAACGATTTTGGCCTTGGCAGGTCCTATCAGATCGGATAGGGTAGTGAGTTCGGCCTCGCGTATCTTTTTAACCGATTTGAGGGCGTTTAAAAGCTCGTCACGAGTCTTGGGACCTATTCCCTTAATGTCGTCCATCTCCGAGTGCAAAGCGCGCTTAGAACGCTTGTCTCGATGGAATGTGATGGCAAAGCGATGCACCTCGTCCTGTATCTGAGTGAGTACATGGAATAGCTCTGATTCTACCTTGAGTGCAATCTTCATTGGAGGGAATCCATAGAGTAATTCGTTGGTACGGTGACGATCGTCTTTCGCCAGTCCGGCGATGGGGATATCGAGGTTCAGTTCGTCTTGAATTACCTCGCGTATTACCTCCATCTGTCCCTTACCGCCATCGGCGATAATAAGGTCGGGTAGGGGTTGCTCTTCCTCAATCAAACGGGTATAACGGCGATGCACAACTTCTTTCATCGAAGCATAATCATCAGGGCCCACAACGGTCTTGATATTGTATCGCTTATAGTCGCTTTTCGAGGGTTTCATTTTCTTGAAAACGATGCATGCGGCTACGGCATCGGTACCTGATATGTTCGAGTTGTCGAAGCACTCAATCTGGTAGGGTAGTTTGGGTAGATGAAGCTTATCTTGCAGCTCCTTCATCAGTCGGGTTTGCTTCTGCTCTGGGTTCAGCTTTTCGGCTTGTTTCAAGCGGTCAAACTTGTACTCTTTACAGTTCATAATCGAGAGGTCGAGCAGCTTCTTTTTATCGCCCAGTTTAGGCACGGTAAACTTAACGCCTTCTAACTCTACGTCTACTTCTTCTTGAACTATTATCTCTTTAGAATCGCTCTTAAATCGTTCTCTCAATTCTACGATACCAAGCTGAAGAAGCTCCTCGTCAGTCTCATTCAGTTTCTTTTTGTATTCGATGGTAAAACTCTGGTTGATACTGCCGTTGGATACGTGAATATAGTTGATAAAGGCCATCTTTTCGTCGGATGTAATCGAGAAAACATCCACTTTATCGATGGTCTGACTGACTACCTGACTCTTGCTGACGAATCCGTCCAGAGCCAGATATTTGCGCTTAACTTCCTCAGCTTCTTCGAATCTCAGTTCTTCTGAAAGGTGTAGCATTTCTTCCTTCAGATCTCTGAGTACTTCGCGCGTATTACCTTTTAGGATTTCGCGTGCCTGAGCGATGTTCTTCTGGTAGTCCTCGCATTTCTTGATATGATAGTCGAGACAAACGCGATATTTTCCGCTCTGAATACCTTCTTTTGTGATAGGCTGTCGGCAGGTTCTTGGCCTATATAATTCCTTAATCAGGTTCAGTACGTCGTACATGGCGCTTACCTTGGCATACGGACCATAATATGTGCCGAATTTCTTGTTGATGGTTCGTGTTTTGAAAATGCGAGGGAAGAATTCGTTGGTGATGCAGATAGAAGGGTAGGTCTTACCGTCTTTCAGCAGTACATTGTAACGAGGGTTGTATTTCTTGATGAGTGAGTTCTCCAGGAGTAGGGCATCTTCTTCGGTATTAACTACGGTGTAGCTGATATCGAAAATCTTGCTGACCAGTACCTTTGTTTTGAATCTGTCAACCTCTGTATGGAAATAGCTCGAAACTCTATTTTTTAAGCTTTTGGCCTTTCCCACATAGATGATGGTTTTCTCTTCATCATAGAACTGATAGCTACCAGGTTTGTCTGGCAGTCTTCTTACTATACTCTTGAGATACTCCAATCGCTTCTCGTTTTCTTCCTTCGTCATTTTGGGAACATTCTTTAGATAGTGAGTAACGTGGTGAGGTCGATGTCTTTAAACTCGTCGCGCCCATGCAGTCCCTCGTCTGTTATCTCAATGATGAAGTTCATGTATACCTTCTTAGGCTTGAAGTGCTGAACCAGTTTGTAGGCAGCTTTGGCAGTACCACCTGTAGCCAACAAATCGTCGTGGATAAGTACCACATCGTTTTCATCGATAGAGTCGAGGTGCATCTCGATGGTATCTACGCCATACTCTTTTGAGAACGATTCCTTGATGGTGGTGTAGGGGAGTTTTCCTGGTTTACGTGCCATCACCATGCCGCAACCCAGTTTTGATGCTAATGCGGCAGCCATGATGAAACCGCGGCTTTCGATACCAACGATCTTGGTGATGCCCTTGTCTTTGTAAAGCTCATACAGCTCTTCGGTCATAATCTTCATGCACTCTGCACTTTTATAGAGTGTAGTAACGTCGCGGAAGTTGATGCCCTTCTTGGGGAAATCTGGTATGCAACGCAGATTGTCTAACAGTGTTTTGTTGTTCATAATCAGTGAGTTATAATGTTTGTTACTTGTCGAATGTTTCACGTGGAACATTATCTTCCCATCAGCACCAGCAGTACGTTGATGTCGCTAGGAGATACGCCTGGTATGCGACTTGCCTGTGCCAGCGTCTCGGGTTGAATCTTCATCAGTTTCTGTCGGCATTCCGTCGAAAGACCCTGAAGTTCTTCGTAGTTAAACTTACCATGTATTCGGATATTTTCCAAACGATGCATCTTTTCGGCCACCAATCGTTCACGCTCGATATATCCTTTATATTTCATTCTTATCTCTGCAGCTTCTGTAATTTCCTCAACACGATTAGATGGGCGGTTAAGTGCTTCTTTTAGTGATGGAATCACCTCTGAGAGATTTTCGAGGTTCAGTTGTGGACGATTCACCAAATCAATCAGTTTGCATCCAAACTGGAGTGGGGTAGTGCCAAGGGCTTCGAGTGATGGATTGATCAGTTTGGGTTTAATCGCAAAATTCTGACAGAAGTTCTCGATTTCTTCGATAGCTTGCTTCTTCTCCATCCACCAGTCGTAGCGGTCTTTCTTCACGATACCTAACTCATATCCCTTCTCAGTCAAACGCGCATCAGCATCATCCTGGCGCAGCAGGATGCGGTATTCGGCTCTTGAGGTGAACATACGATATGGCTCATCCACGCCTTTAGTTACCAAATCATCGATTAATACGCCAATATATGCTTCGTCGCGATGCAGAATAAACTGCTTGTTTGCTGCGTCTGTATCGCTACCGGCACAGCCAGCTTTAAGTGCTGCATTGATACCAGCCAAGGTTCCTTGACCTCCTGCTTCCTCGTATCCGGTGGTTCCATTCACCTGTCCTGCCATAAACAGACCTTCAATAATCTTCGATTCCAACGAGTGATTCAGTTGGGTAGGATCAAAGAAATCGTATTCTATCGCATAGCCCGGACGGTATACCTTAACATCGCGGAAAGCAGGCATTTTCTTCAGTGCTTCTATCTGCACATCCATTGGGAGCGATGATGAGAAGCCGTTCAGATACATCTCGTTGGTATCCTCACCTTCTGGTTCCAGGAACAGCGGGTGCTTATCTCTGTCAGGGAATGTCACAAGCTTTGTTTCTATCGAAGGACAATAACGCGGACCAATCGATTGAATCTGACCATTATATAGCGGTGAATCCGCCAATCCGCTCTTCAGAATCTCATGAACTTCAGAGTTGGTGTTCACCGTCCAACAAGGCAATTGTTTCAGTGCGCCACCTTTATTCATATATGAGAACTGATAAGGGCGAGACTCGCCAGGCTGTTCTTCGAGGTCTTCAAAGTGAACCGATCGCTTGTCGATACGTACAGGCGTTCCTGTCTTCATGCGAGCGGCCACAACGCCATGAAGCGTGATGCTCTCGGTGAAATGGGCAACTGCAGGTTCGGCTATACGACCGCCAGGAACCATTTTTCGACCTATGTGCATTAAACCATTCAGAAATGTACCTGCAGTGATGACTATGCTTTTGGCGTAAATCTCTGTGTCCCAGATGGTTCTGACGCCAACAGCCTTCTTGTCTTCCACAATCAGCTCGTCGGCCTGGTCCTGCCATACATCTAAATTCTCGGTTTCATCGATATGTTTGCGCCATTCCCAAATGAATTTGCCACGATCGCACTGAGCACGAGGACTCCATACGGCTGGACCCTTGCCAACGTTCAGCATTCTGAACTGTATCGACGTCGCATCGGTTACCAGTCCCATCTGACCGCCGAGTGCGTCTATCTCTCTGACTATCTGACCTTTAGCGATTCCGCCTATAGCAGGATTGCACGACATTTGTGCAATCTTATTCATATCCATCGTCACCAGACAAGTCTTGGCGCCCATGTTGGCCGAAGCACAAGCCGCCTCACAACCAGCATGACCACCGCCTATGACGATGACATCGTACTTTAATATCACTTTTCTGTCTCCTTTCCTGCTTCAGTCCAAGCCTTGTAGCCGCCTTCGAGGTTGAAAACAAAATAGCCCTCTGCAGCCAGCTTACCAGCAGCCATAGCACTACGGCGCCCACTTCGGCAATATACCATAACTGTCTTATTCTTAGGCAGTTGCTCAATGGCTTTCTTCATAAAGTTAATACTGTCCTTGACGTCGATGTTGATGGCTCCTTTCAGATGTCCCTCTTTGAATTCCTCTGGAGTACGGACATCAACCAGAACGCAATCATCGCCGCTGTTTTCCAATGTGTGATGGAAGCCGTCAACTTCAATCGTCATAAATGCATCGTTGCTTCCACTCTGTGCCCAACCTATATTCATTGAGGCTGCAAGCATCAAGGTTAAAAACAGTTTCTTCATATTAAATACTTTATTAAATAATTACGGTTGCAAAGATACGAATAATTTTGTATTTTTGCAACCGATTAATCAGAAAAAGTGTTAACCCTATTGTTCTGCTGTCAGATCCTCTATCTGGTCGATGATATCCTGGTATTGGCGCTGAGTCTTGAGGTGTATTCTGATTCCGAAGATAGCTCCAATTAAACCACCAACGCATCCGCCCCAGAAAAGGCCCTGTGCAATGGCTTCGTTATTCATCAGATAGAGTTCATAGAAGAACCAGCACAGCCAGATGATAACGGCAGGAATACCAAACATCAACCAGTTTGATTCGAATTTCTTAGCGCTGGCCACTTTTCGGTGTGCCTCTACCAGGCTACGGCTCATCATGTTCTGATCGTTAATCTTCTGACAGTTGTAGAAGGTTGCTCCACCGCATATCAGCATGAAGATGCTTGTGGCAATCCAGAATGTAACAGATAGGTGGCTCAGTACCACAAAGGCCCAATAGCCGTAAGGCACCATCATCACACAAAGCGCTATAATTAAGTAGTATCGGCGCGTGATGCTATTAACCTGATTTCTCATCGAACGACGTATCAGGCGGTCGTTTACTATTTCCTGCTCATCCAGTTTCTTCTTAAGCGTGTTCAACTGCTGGCGCATATCCTCAAACTGGGTCTCGTTCAAGTTGTTTTCAAAATTGTTGTTCATAATGGGATTGTTTTTTAATCGTTTGACATTTGTTTTAACTGCTCACGGATTCTAAACAGACGAACGCTGACGTTCTTTGTAGTGATGCCGACTATCTGTCCGATCTCCTCGTACGATAGGTTCTCGAGCCAGAGTAGGACAATCGCGCGATCGAATGGCTGCAATTTAGCGATGCGCTTGTGGAGCATATCCACTTGCTTGGTGTCCTCATCGCGGTCTTCAAACAGGTTGATGTCCATGGTTAGTCGGGTTGTGGCTGCGCGATGCTTCTTCCTGTCTATCGAGATACAAGTGTTCAGCGCCACGCGATAGATCCACGTTTTGATGTCACTGCGATGTTCGAAGTTCTCGAAACCCTTCCAAAGATTCACTAGTACTTCCTGGAACAGGTCGTTTACCTCGTCGGCATCTTGCGAGAACATGTAGCACACGGTGTAGATGGTGCTTTTGTGTTCTGCAACGGTTTGTGCAAACTGCTTTTCTAAATCATTCATTGTTTCATCTGTTTTGAATCTTTTGACTTTCGTCTTTGCCCATTAGACGCAGCAAAGTTACGAAAAACTACACGAAAAACGCCTTTATTTACTAAAAATGCACATTTTTTCCAAAAAACGCTTGTTCATCTCGCAATTTTTGATTATCTTTGTCCCCTAATCGCGTGAGCACGTACTAACAAGTAAGTATATAACATTCAATAATTCATTAAAACTCAACAACTTATGTGGTTATTCAATTCATCAATTGGTAGAAAAGTTGTAATGTCTGTCAACTGGTATGCCGTTGTGGCAACACTGGGTCTGGCTGCCCTGGCAGTGATTCACATCGTTTTCGCTTTCATCCTGACGGCTCAGAACCGTAAGGCACGTGGCGAAAATCGTTACGAGGTGGCAACAACGACCAACAACAGTGGTCTGCTTGATGTTGCCGAGCGCTGGGCTTCTAGCAACATGCTCGTGCTGGGTCTCATCATCGCTCTGGGTCTCATCATGCACCTCAAGGATTTCTGGTACAACATGATGTTTGCCGAGATCTTTGGTGTTGTAGGTGCTCACGATCCCGCTGATGGTTTCGCCTTCATCGTTGACACATTTTCGAATCCTGTCATCTCAATCCTGTACCTGGTATGGTTCTGCGCTATTTGGTTCCATATCGCTCACGGTTTCTGGTCAGCTATGCATACACTTGGTGCAAGCGGTAAGATCTGGCAGAAGCGTATGCAGTGCATCGGTCTTATCTATGTAACCGTGCTGATGCTGTGCTTCGCTGTTGTAGTACTTGCTTTCTGGCTTGGATGTGCACCTTCACTGGGATGCTGCTAATTATGAACTTTTAAATTGAAAAACATTATGGCTAAAGTATTAGATTCAAAGATTCCCGCAGGTCCAGTACCTGAGAAATGGAAGGAATATAAGGCTCACCAGCGTTTGGTTAACCCAAAGAACAAGCTGAAGCTCGACGTGATTGTAGTAGGTACCGGTCTGGCTGGTGCTTCTGCAGCTGCATCACTCGGCGAGATGGGCTTCAACGTGATTAACCTGTGTATTCAGGACTCTCCTCGTCGCGCTCACTCTATCGCCGCTCAGGGTGGTATCAACGCCGCTAAGTGCTATCAGAATGATGGTGACTCTGTTTACCGTCTGTTCTACGATACTGTAAAGGGTGGTGACTATCGTGCTCGTGAGGCTAACGTATATCGTCTGGCTGAGGTATCAAATAATATTATCGACCAGTGCGTAGCTCAGGGCGTTCCTTTCGCTCGTGAGTATGGTGGTATGCTGGCTAACCGTTCGTTCGGTGGTGCTCAGGTAAGCCGTACATTCTACGCTAAGGGTCAGACCGGTCAGCAGCTGCTGCTGGGTGCCTACAGCTCACTGAGCTGCCAGGTAAACGCCGGTAAGGTAAAGCTCTACACCCGTTATGAGATGGAAGACGTGGTTATCGTTGATGGTCGCGCTCGTGGTATCATCGCCAAGGATCTCTGCTCTGGCAAGCTGGTTCGCTTCAGCGCCAATGCAGTAGTTATCGCTACTGGTGGATATGGTAACACCTACTTCCTTTCTACTAACGCTATGGGATGTAACTGTACAGCCGCTGTACAGTGCTATCGTAAGGGTGCTTATTTTGCAAACCCATCATACGTTCAGATTCACCCAACATGTATCCCCGTTCACGGCGACAAGCAGTCAAAGCTTACTCTGATGTCAGAGTCGCTGCGTAACGATGGTCGTATCTGGGTTCCTAAGAAGATTGAGGATGCTAAGGCTCTGCAGGCTGGTACCAAGCAGGGTTGGGAGATTCCTGAGGAGGATCGCGACTACTATCTGGAGCGCCGCTATCCTGCATTCGGTAACCTCGTTCCACGTGACGTTGCCTCTCGTGCTGCTAAGGAGCGCTGCGACAAGGGCTTCGGTGTAAACAACACTGGTCTGGCTGTGTTCCTCGACTTCTCTGAGTCTATCAACCGTCTGGGTCTTGATGTTATCATGCAGCGCTATGGTAACCTGTTCGAGATGTACGAAGAGATTACCGACGTATTCCCTGGCGATGTTGCTAACGAGATCAATGGTGTGAAGTACTATAAGCCAATGATGATCTATCCTGCTATCCACTATACTATGGGTGGTATCTGGGTTGACTATGAGCTGCAGACTACTATTCCTGGTCTGTTCGCTATTGGTGAGTGTAACTTCTCTGACCACGGTGCTAACCGTCTGGGTGCTTCTGCGCTGATGCAGGGTCTGGCCGATGGTTACTTCGTGCTGCCTTACACTATCCAGAACTATCTGGCCGATCAGGCTGTATGGCCAAAGGTTTCTACCGATCTGCCTGAGTTCGTTGAAGCTGAGAAGGCTGTCGACGCTGAGCTCACACGTCTGCTCAACATCAAGGGTAAGCGTTCTGTTGACTCTATCCACAAGGAGCTGGGTCACATCATGTGGGAGTATGTAGGTATGGGTCGCACCGCTGAGGGCCTGAAGGAAGGTCTGAAGAAGATGCACGAGCTCGAGAAGGAGTTCGATACCAACCTCTTCGTTCCTGGCACTAAGGAAGGTCTGAACATCGAGCTCGACAAGGCTATCCACCTGCGTGACTTCTTTACCATGGGTCAGCTCGTAGCCTTCGATGCTCTCTCTCGTAACGAGTCATGCGGTGGTCACTTCCGTGAGGAGTATCAGACCGAGGAAGGCGAGGCTAAGCGTGACGATGAGAACTACTTCTACGTAGGCTGCTGGGAGTACAAAGGCAAGGGCAACGAGCCTGAGCTCATCAAGGAGCCACTGGAGTACGAGGCAATTAAGGTACAGACACGTAACTATAAGAACTAATGTGCAAGCCGAAGGCAGAGTCAAGCTCGCTTGAACTCTGCTGAGGCGAAGCCATTAGTCATCGTAAGATAACTAATGAATTAAAATTATGGCAAAGAATATTTCATTCACAATAAAGTTCTGGCGCCAGAACGGCCCCAAGGACCAGGGACATTTCGATACCCACGAAATGAAGGATATCCCCGATGACACCTCTTTCCTGGAGATGCTTGACATCCTGAACGAGGAGCTCATCAACGAAGGCAAGGAGCCTTTCGTATTCGACCACGACTGCCGCGAGGGTATCTGCGGTATGTGCTCACTCTACATCAACGGTACACCTCACGGTCTTACCGAGCGTGGTGCTACAACCTGTCAGCTCTACATGCGCCGTTTCAACGATGGTGATGTAATCACCGTTGAGCCTTGGCGTTCAGCTGCTTTCCCTGTAATCAAGGACTGTATGGTTGACCGTAACGCCTTCGATAAGATTATCCAGGCTGGTGGTTATACCACTATCCGTACTGGTCAGGCACAGGATGCTAACGCTATCCTGATTCCTAAGGAGGATGCCGACGAGGCTATGGACTGCGCATCTTGCATCGGCTGTGGCGCTTGCGTTGCTGCTTGTAAGAATGGTTCTGCCATGCTGTTCGTTTCATCTAAGGTAAGCCAGCTGGCTCTCCTCCCACAGGGTAAGGTAGAGGCTGCTCGTCGTGTTAAGAACATGATTGCCAAGATGGACGAGCTCGGCTTTGGTAACTGCACCAACACTCGTGCTTGCGAGGCAGTTTGTCCTAAGAACGAGACCATCGCTAACATCGCTCGCCTGAACCGCGAGATGATTAAGGCTAAGCTTGCCGATTAATTATAGGTATAGTAACACCTTATTTATATAGGCGCGCTGCAGTTTTCTACTGTGGCGCGCTTTTATTAATTTTTCTTAATAAAAGTTTGATGTGTAAGCATAAATTATTATATTTGCAATCTAAAGGTGTATTTATGTCAAATCGTGAGGTCATATAACTAAAATCAGATATAAGTATTATGGATAGAAATGAAAAATTTGTAATCACAATTAACCGCGAGTTGGGTAGTGGTGGTCGTACCGTAGGTCGTTTGTTGGCCGAAAAGCTTGATGTTCCTTTCTATGACAAGGCGCTTATCAAGGCTTTGCAGGATAAGTATAAGCTTTCTGTTGAAGAGATTGAGCGTCTGAAAGGTCAAAGCAACAGCTGGTGGGCAAACTTCAAGCGTGTTGTAGGTTTAGGCCATAGTGTTAATCCAAATAACTTTGTAAATCAGGACGATGATGAGCCCGAGACGCTTACTACCGACATGATATTCAAGGCAGAGAAGGAAATCCTGCTTGGTATAGCCCATGACGAATCATGTGTCATCGCAGGCCGTTCAGGCTTCTTCGTACTGAAGTCACATCCTAATCATGTCAGTATTCTTATTCAGGCTCCTATGGAAAGCCGTATCAAGCGTGTGATGAAGCGCCAGAATAAGACCGAGGAAGAGGCTAAGAAGACTATTAATAAGATCGACAAGATGCGTGAGGAGTATGTGAAGAACTATGCCCATACCTCGCGTTACGACACCCGTAACTACGATCTTGTTATCAATATGGATGGCAAGACCGAGGAACAGGCCGTCGACTTGATTCTTAAATATATCGGTTAATCCTATTCCCAGCATTCCAACTCGTCTTCTATCTCAGGTAATTGACTGCGATGGAAGACGGGTTCTAAGCCTGCCGATGCAATGCGATAGGCTGTCATTAGATACTTCCAATCTCGCGCTGCAAAGCAGATTGTGTCAGCGCTATGCCATTCAACTCTGGCACCTGATACAGACCACTGATAAGTATAATGAAGGCTGTGCATGAACAAACCATCTACTGCCGACTCTGTAAGCAAGCGTAACATCTCGCCCACCATGCGGAACTGCACAAACTTTGTGCGCCAAGTAAACCAAAGTCCACAACCCACCAGAGCCACTATAAGTACGTAACTCCATATTACATCGTTTACAGCTGTTATCAGTTCATTCATGGTGCAAAGGTAGTGCTTTCTGTTAAACCGCCAAAGTTTCATTCTCTTTTGGTCGCAATTTAAGAAATCTTTCGTATCTTTGCAGCCGGAATGAGAAGACAACAGAGAAGAAGAGCAATGGCATGGGCATTGTTATCGGTGTTTGTATCGATGATGATGCTATGTGGTCTGCATAGGCACCACGATGTGGTGAACCCAGCGGCAGGCTGCATTGATTGCGCTCAGCATGTTCATCACTCCGGACACTTCACTACGGCTGATGGTGGTGTACACGATTGCGTGTTATGTCAGTTTATCAGTCTTAGTTATACTCTGGCTGAGGTACTTATTGTTTCAGCGCCTGTTAGTCTGCTCATAATGACTTGGTGCAGCGACTTTGGTCTTATTATCCATCGTGCTAACCGCCAAGACTCTACTCGTGCACCTCCATTCGTTCTGTTTTCATAAATAGCAGATTTTAGTATTATTAATTTAAAAGAACAGAAAACAGAATGAAGAAGATATATATCATCCTGCCATTGCTGGGCTTTACGCTCTTGGCATCGGCACAGGACAAGGATAACCATCAGCATCAGAATGATTCTACTGATGTTTTTTATAAGCACCTTAAACTTAACGATTTGATTGTTACTGGTGTTACTGGCGACACAAAGCTTAAGCACGCCACTGCACCTGTTAGTATTGTAACCCCGCAGATCTTGCATTCAACGGCATCCACTAATATTATAGATGCCATCGCTAAACAGCCGGGAGTAAGTCAGATTACAACCGGTAGTGGTATTTCTAAGCCTATTATCCGTGGATTGGGATACAACCGTGTTGTGGTTATGAGCGAAGGAGTAAGACAAGAAGGACAGCAGTGGGGCGATGAGCACGGCGTTGAGGTAGACGGAAACTCGGTGAATTCGGTAGAAATACTAAAGGGTCCGGCCTCTCTTATGTATGGCTCTGATGCTATGGCTGGAGTAGTTATACTTCACTCAGAACCAACACTTGCTGAGGGAGATATGAAAGCAAACATAGGAACTGAGTATCAGACCAACAACGGACTCTTTGCTTATAATCTTGCTTTTGCAGGTAATAAGAACGGATTTGTGTGGAATGCCCGATACAGCGATAAAATGGCCCATGCCTATAAGAATAAGTACGATGGCTATGTTCCAGGCTCACAGTTCCGCGAACGTGCTGGCAGACTGATGCTTGGACTTAACAAGCAGTGGGGACATTCACGCCTTACTTGGACGGCATATCACCTCACTCCGAGCATAATCGAGGGCGAACGAGATGAAGAAACCGGCGATTTAATCGCAAATTATTCGCCCATCAAGTCATACAGTAAAGCACTTCCATTCCAGCAGGTAAAGCACTATAAGCTGGTATGGGACAACTCGCTTAATCTTTCTTCTGGCTACCTTAAGACCATTATCGGCTATCAGCAGAACCAGCGACAGGAATTTGAAGAAAGTGCCGATGAATTCGAACTTTATTTCAAGATGCATACCCTTACCTATGATGTCCGTTATATCACCAATGAGTGGAACGGCTGGAAACTATCGACAGGTGTTGGTGGTATGTATCAGAACTCGATTAATAAGGGCGAGGAATATCTTATACCCGACTACAAACTGTTTGATTTTGGCATTTACACCACAGCTTCAAAAAGCTTAGGCGATAAATGGACTCTTAACGGCGGCGTACGCTATGACTATCGACGACTTCACGGCTATGGACTGATAGAAGACGGTGAGGTGCGTTTCAACGATTTTTGTCGCCATTTCAACGGTCTTACTGGTAGTATCGGTGCAGTATATAACATCAACGATCAGTGGAACCTTCGCCTTAATGTAGCTCGCGGTTTCCGCACGCCGAATATGAGCGAACTTGCCTCAAATGGTGTTCACGAGGGATCTATCCGTTATGAGTTGGGCAGTGAGCAGTTAAAGGCCGAATACAGCCTTCAGGCCGACTTGGGCATCGACTTTACATCGCCATACGTTTCTGCACAGCTTGCTCTGTTTGCAAATCGTATTGATAACTACATCTTCACCCACCGCCTGCCTATGGTAATTGAGGATGGTTATCTTACCTATGCCTATACGCAGGGCGATGCTCGTCTTTTAGGTTTCGAGGCTGGCATCGACTTTCATCCTATCCACTCTGTTCACTTCGGCAACACGTTCTCGTATGTCGATGCTCAGCTTATGAATCAGCCCGATGACACAAAGTATCTGCCATTTACTCCAGCCCCTCGATGGACATCGGAGTTGAAATGGGAGTTGATTCACCACTCACATACTACTGTTGGCCGTCATCAGCATCATGATGTTCCTACCCGCCGATTCAGACTCAACAATCTTTTCGTGTCGGCTGGCATTGAATGCTATCTTAAGCAGAGTCACATCTATCGTGCCGATGAAACCGAGACAGAGACACCAAGCTACACTCTGTTGAACCTTCAGGCTGGTACCGATATCCAGATAGGCAGCAAGAAGTTGGCCGAGTTCTATATCATCGCAGACAATCTGCTTGACAAAGCCTATCAGAACCACCTGAGTCGACTGAAATATGCCGATTTCAACGTGGTAACCGGTCGCCAGGGAGTGTTCAATATGGGTAGAAATATTACGATGAAATTGATAGTTCCTATAGATTTATAAAATCAACAACTTATGGATATAGCAATCTACACACTCACATCCGAACTGCACGACGAGAATGCAGTTAGCGCAGTTACCCAAGAGTTTTTAGGCAGTCTTGGTATTAGTTATACCTTTAAGGGTAGCGATTATGCCGACTATGGTAGTCATACTCTGTCGGTCATTTATGTCCGTACAGGCGGTCCTGAGGGTATATTCAAGCGTCTGCTACCACAACTCCGCCAGCAGACCCAGGCTCCGTTCTATCTGCTCACATCGGGTAAGAGTAACTCGCTGGCAGCATCAATGGAAATCCTTTCATACCTGCAGCAGAACTACATGCAGGGTGAGATTATTCACGGCAGTACGGATTATATCGCCTGTCGATTGGCTACACTAACCAAGGTCAGCGAGGCTAAGAATAAGCTCAGCGGAACACGATACGGCATCATCGGTCAACCATCCGACTGGCTTATCTCAAGCGCTGCCGATCCTAAAGCCGTTAAGACAAAGCTTGGCATCGATCTGGTAGAAGTTCCTATCGAAGAGCTTATTGAGGGTGTCGGAAAGATTGCAGAGGGTGAAATGCCCGATCGTATCTATGAGGCTTTGAAGGTGATTGTAGATAAATACCAGCTGCAAGGTTTCACACTTAGATGTTTCGATCTGCTTACGGCAGTTCACAATACCGGTTGCCTTGCTCTGGCTCGTCTTAATGCCGAGGGTATAGTGGCAGGTTGCGAGGGCGATGTGCCTGCAATGCTGTCGATGGCTATTAACAATGCACTGCTTGGTGTTTCTGGATTCCAGGCCAATCCATCACAGATAAACCCCGAAACGGGTGAGATGCTGTTTGCCCACTGCACCATTCCACTTAATATGGTTGAGCGCTACGAACTCGATACCCATTTCGAATCGGGCATTGGCGTTGGAATCAGGGGGTTTATGAAGGAAGGTCCCGTAACCATCTTCAAGGTGTCGGGCGACCTTAAGCGTTGCTTTATGGCCGAAGGTGAGCTTGTAAGGAATCAGGCAAAACCTGATTTGTGCCGCACTCAGCAGGTAATCCAGCTTGCTGATAGTCGTCAGACAAGCTATTTCCTTACTCAACCCATCGGCAATCACCACATCATCACTCCTGGCAATAATCGCAAACTGTTTGAGGACTTTATAGCATCACTTTAAGATATGAACGAGGCAACACTCGAGTTTATCCGTATCCATGCTGACGAAGACGTACGCCAGTTGGCCTTCTTAGGGAAGAAAAACCCTGAGGTCGACATGGCGTATGCCCTCGATCAGATAGCGGGCAGGCAGAAGGCGCGTGTAAAAATACCCTCGTGGGCTTCTATCGATGGCATCGTGTATCCACCCCATATCTCTATGGAGCAGTGTTCGAGCGAACAAACTGCCAGATATAAAGCAAGTATAGCCGGAAATGGCGATAAAATAGTTGATCTTACTGCCGGCTTCGGAGTCGATATGGCCTTCATGTCTGCAGGTTTCAAGCAGGCCGTTCATGTTGAGATGCAGCCGCAATTATGCTCCATTTCATCGGAGAATTATAAATGTTTAGGTTTGAATCATGTTCAGGTTGTATGCCGCGATGGAGTAGGGTATCTTCACCAGATGGAACATGCCGACCTGATATTCATCGACCCTGCCCGAAGAGACCAACATGGAGCCCGTACCTATGGCATAGCCGACTGCACCCCGAATGTCTTGGAAATCATCGATGAAATGCTGCAAAAAGCCAATCGGGTTATGATAAAACTATCGCCAATGCTCGACTGGCAGAAAACTGTGGCCGATGTTGGCAATGTAAGTCAGGTTCATATTGTGTCTGTAGGTAACGAATGCAAGGAACTGCTTTTGGTTGTAGAAAAAGCAGATGTCCCACTACAGATATTCTGTGTCAACGATGACGATGTGTTCAGTTACACGTTTGGCGATGTAACCAGTCATACTTGGTCAGAACCTGCTGTGCCCAAGTATCTCTACGAGCCTAATGCTTCTGTAATGAAGGCCGGTTGTTTCAACCTTATTTCTCAGCGTTTCGGCATTACTCAGCCCGATGCTAACAGTCATCTGTTCCTGTCTGATAAGTTAGTCGAAGGTTTCCCTGGCCGTGGGTTTGTTATCGAGCGTTTCAGCACTATGAACAAACGTGAGCTTAAAGAAGCCCTTGCTGGTATCGATAAAGCCAATATAGCCGTAAGGAACTTCCCCTTGTCAGTGGCCGACCTTAGGAAGCGACTTAAGCTGAAGGATGGCGGCGATGTATATATTTTCGCTACTACCGATGCCAAGAAGGGCCATTTGGTAATGGTTTGCCGAAAAATATCTTAATATTTTTTGTTATTTGCTGCTTTTTCTTTATCTTTGCATCGTTTTTAAGCTTAACGAACAAAGAGAGAATATGTCTGCAGTAGAAATTAGGAAAGTCACTGACAAGAAGAGTCTTGAGGCTTTTATCGATTTTCATTACGATTTGTATAAGGGTAATCAGTACGATGCGCCCAACCTTTTCACCGACGATCTTCACACCTTAAGCAAGGATAAGAATGCGGCTTTTGAGTTTTGCGAGGCCGAGTATTTTCTGGCGTATAAGGATGGCAAGATTGTTGGCCGTATAGCCGCTATCATCAATCACCGTGCCAACGATAAGTGGAACCGTCAGAGTGTCCGCTTCGGATGGGTCGATTTCATCGATGATATTGAGGTTAGTAAGGCCCTGTTTGATGCTGTTGAGCAATGGGGCCGCGAGAAGGGTATGACCGAGATGGTTGGTCCGTTAGGTTTTACCGATATGGATCCTGAAGGCATGCTTATCGAGGGTTTCGACCAGTTGGGCACTATGGCCACCATTTACAACTATCCTTACTACCCCAAGCACATTGAGCAGCTTGGCGGTTGGGAGAAGGATAACGACTATGTTGAATTCAAGCTTGTAGTACCCGAGAAGGGTCAGATGCCTGAGAAATTCAAAAAAATTGCCGAGATGGTGATGAAGCGTTACAATCTGCATCCAGCTCATCCCAAGCGCAGTCAGGTGTTTGGAAAAGAGCAGATAGGTCGTAAGGTACTCGATGTGGTTAATAAGACCTTTGGCCATCTTTACGGCTATTCCCAGATGACCGAAGCCCAGATCGACGAGTATCTTAAGATGTACTTCCCGATGCTCGATATGAACCTGGTTTGTCTGATTGAGGACTGGAACACACCTAACCACGAGATTGTTGGTGTTGGTATCTCTATCACCTCCATGACCCGTGCCCTGCAGAAGTGCCGTCGAGGTCGCCTGTGGCCATTCGGATGGTGGCATTGTCTCCGTGCGCTCAAGTTCCATAAGGCCGAAGGTGTCGACTTGATGCTGGTAGGCATCCTGCCCGAGTACCAGCAGAAGGGCGCTAACGCCTTGTTGTTCTACGACCTCATTCCCCGTTATCAGGCCTATGGTTTCAAGTGGGGCGAGACGAATGTAGAGATGGAGACAAACGAGAAGGTGCAGAGCCAGTGGCAGTACCTGGAGCACACACAACATAAACGCAGAAGATGTTTTAAAAAGGTGTTGGGTGATAGGTGATAGGCGAATCTCTAGATAACAAAATACTTATCATTGTAAAACAACTTGCAAAATTACGAACAACAATACAAGCATAATATGGCAGAAGAAATAACTAACACCCAACACCCATCACCCAACACCCCGTTGTACGACGAAGGGAACATTCAAACTCTTACAGGTTTGGAACATATCCGTCTTCGCCCGGGTATGTATATTGGTAGATTGGGCGATGGCTCATCAGCCGAAGACGGTATTTACGTGCTGTTAAAAGAAGTGTTTGATAACTCTATCGACGAATTCAAGATGAAGGCCGGCGATAGAATCGAGGTAAACGTAGAGGATAATCTGCGTATCTCGGTGCGCGACTATGGTCGAGGCATTCCTCAGGGAAAGCTGATCGAGTCGGTGAGCATACTTAACACCAGTGGTAAGTTCGACTCTAAGGCGTTTAAGAAGTCTATCGGACTTAACGGTGTGGGTGTTAAGGCCGTCAACGCATTGAGCAGCCGTTTCGAGGTACACAGCTACCGCGACGGTAAGGTGCGTAAGGCCGTCTTCGAGTGCGGTAAGCTGATAAGCGATGTCACCGAACCATCGCAGGACGAGAACGGAACCTACATCTATTTCGAGCCCGATGCCACTAAGTTTGTGAACTATCAGTTCCACGATGAAATCGTAGAAAATATGCTTCGCAACTACACCTACCTGAATATCGGTCTCACCATTATGTATAACGGTCGCCGCATTCTTTCACGTCATGGACTTGAAGACCTGCTGAAAGACCGCATGACCAGCGATGCACTTTATCCTATTGTGCATCTCCAGGGCGAAGATATCGAGATAGCTTTCACCCATGCCAATCAGTATGGCGAGGAGTATTACTCGTTTGTTAACGGTCAGCACACCACTCAGGGTGGTACCCACCAGAGTGCGTTTAAAGAGCATATTGCCCGTACCATCAAAGAGTTCTACGGCAAATACGAGTACGGCGACATCCGTACAGGTATCGTAGCCGCCATTGCCATCAACGTCGAGGAACCCATGTTCGAGAGTCAGACCAAGATTAAACTCGGTTCGCTCACGATGGCCCCCGATGGCGGTGTGAGCATCAATAAATACATCGGCGACTTCATCAAGCAGGAGGTTGATAACTATCTGCATATCCATCAGGATGTGGCCGAGGTGCTTGAGAATAAGATTAAGGAGAGCGAGCGCGACCGTAAGGCGATGGCTGGTGTCACCAAATTGGCTCGTGAGCGTGCCAAGAAGGCCAACCTGCACAACCGCAAACTGCGCGACTGTCGCATCCACTTCAGCGATGTGAAGAACGACCGCAAGGAAGAGTCGTGCATCTTCATTACCGAGGGTGACTCTGCCAGCGGAAGCATCACCAAGAGCCGCGATGTAAACACCCAGGCTGTGTTCTCGTTACGAGGCAAACCGCTCAACTGTTTCGGACTCACCAAGAAGGTGGTCTACGAGAACGAGGAGTTCAATCTGCTTCAGGCCGCCCTCGATATCGAAGATGGCTTAGATACCCTGCGATATAATAAGGTCATTGTGGCTACCGATGCCGATGTCGACGGTATGCACATCCGCCTGCTCATCATCACGTTCTTCCTCCAGTTCTTCCCCGAGCTCATCAAGAAGGGGCATGTCTATGTCCTGCAGACACCGCTGTTCCGTGTGCGCAACCGTCGTACTAAGATCAAGAACAAGAAAACCATCGCTGAGGCTGATGCCAAGTCCGATAAAAAGGGCGATTTCATCACTCGTTACTGTTATAGCGACGAAGAGCGCCAGAAGGCTATCGAGGAGCTTGGTCCCGATCCTGAGATCACCCGATTCAAAGGTCTTGGAGAGATTTCGCCCGATGAATTTGCCGGTTTCATCGGTCCCGACATCCGTCTTGAGCAGGTAACACTCCACAAAACCGACCAAGTACAGAAGCTTCTCGAGTACTACATGGGCAAGAACACCATGGAGCGCCAGAACTTCATCATCGATAACCTGGTGGTAGAAGAAGACCGCCCCGAAGAAGACATTTATGAATAAGGTATTTGCATCATGTTTATTGTGCTTGGCTGCACTTAGTGCCCATGGCCAGTTTAGAATAAATCAAAGTGATGATTCGCCGATACGGAAGTTGCAGTTTGCTGAGATTGCTATCAGTAATCTGTATGTAGACAGCGTTGACGAGAAGAAACTTGTGGAAGATGCCATTCGCGGTATGCTCGACAAACTCGATCCCCACTCATCCTATATGACTCCCAAGGAGGTGAAGGACGCCAACGAGCCCCTTAACGGTAATTTCGAGGGCATCGGTGTGCAGTTCAATATGATTGAAGACACGCTGCTCGTTATCCAGCCCGTTACCAATGGCCCCTCAGAGAAGGTAGGCATCATTGCAGGCGATAGAATCGTCTCTGTCAACGATTCTGCCATCGCAGGTGTAAAGATGTCCAAGGAGGAGATTATGAAGCGTCTACGCGGCCCTAAAGGCACAAAAGTAAAGCTTGGCGTTATCCGTCAGGGTATCAAAGACCGCCTCACCTTTACCGTTGTGCGCGATAAGATTCCCGTAAAGTCCGTTGATGCCGTCTATATGATTCGTCCGGAGATAGGTTATATCCGTATCGGCAATTTCGGTGCTACTACCCATCAGGAGTTCCTCCAGGGCCTTAAAACCCTGCGCGATCAGGGCATGCAGCACCTTATTCTCGACCTTCAGGAGAATGGTGGCGGCTACCTTAAGGCTGCTGTAGATATCGCCAATGAGTTCTTGCAGCGTAACGACTTGATTGTGTATACCGTGGGCCGCAAGGTGCCTCGCACGGAATATAAGGCCGATGGCGGCGGTGTTTTCCGTCAGGGTAAGATTGTAGTACTTGTCGACAGTTATACAGCCTCTGCGGCCGAAATTGTTACCGGAGCCATCCAGGATCAGGATCGTGGCATCGTGGTTGGTCGCCGTACCTTCGGCAAGGGCCTTGTTCAGCGTCCGCTCGATATGCCCGACGGCTCTATGATACGTCTCACCATTGCTCATTACTATACCCCCTCGGGCCGATGCATCCAGAAGCCTTATACCAAGGGCGAGAACCGCGATTATGCGATGGATGTGATCAATCGTCTGAAGAGTGGCGAGCTTACCAATGCCGACAGCATCCATTTTGCCGACTCGCTGAAGTTCGAGACGCTGAAAGAACACCGCACCGTTTACGGTGGCGGCGGTATCATGCCCGATGAGTATATCCCGCTCGATACCACCATCTATACCCGATTCCATCGCGAACTGACGGCCAAGAGCATCGTTTTGCAGCATAACCTGCGATACGTAGATAATCATCGCAAACAGCTCAAGAAAACCTGGACATCGTTCGATGCGTTCAAGCAGAACTATCAGGTGCCACAGAGTCTGGTAGATGCCATCATCAAGGATGGCGAGAAGCAGAATATCAAGCCCAAGGACAAGGCTGAACTCGAAAAGACCCTGCCTCACCTTCGCTTGCAGCTCAAGGCCCTCATAGCCCGCGATATTTGGGATATGAGCGAGTATTACTCTATTTTCAACGAAGAGAATGAGATGGTAAAGCGAGCCCTCGAGGTGATGGCTCGCCCATAAGTTATATTAAGCCGAAGTGGCTTAAAGCATATCGGATGCCGTCTTCGTCGACAGAAGTTGTCACGAAGTCGGCTTCTTTTTTCAGTTCGTCTATGGCGTTGCCCATAGCTACGCCTATGCCTGCGCGGCGCACCATCGTACTGTCGTTGCCGCCATCGCCAAAGGCCATGGTGTAGCGAGGGTCTAACCCTAAGTGCTCAGCCATCGCCATGATGCCCTCGCCCTTATCGGCGCCCTTGGCCGTTACATCGGTAAATGCCGGATGCCAGCGTCCCGATGTACATCCTGGCAACTTGGCCATCAGCTCTTGTTCGTAGTCCTTGTCAAAGAATGGTGTTATCTGCAGTATGCGCTGCTCTAACACCTGCTCTACGGGTTTCGCCAGGTTCAGGTTCTCCACAGCCAGATGCTGACGGAAAATCAGGTCTACATCGCCTTTAGGATCCAGCACGGCCACATCCTTCTCGCCTATCACTATCACGCCGTAGTGCTTCTCTATGCTGTCTTCTACCACCATTCTGGCCTCCTGCTGCGGTATCGCCTTGCAGGCCACCACATCGCTGTCTACAAAGCACAGAGCGCCGTTGGTGGTCACGTAGCCGTCAATCAGGTGCTCTATGGCCCCCAGATTGGTAATGATGATAGGTGGGCGCCCAGTGGCAATAAACACCTTATGTCCGTTAGCCTTCGCCTGAGTGAGGGCCAAGATAGTAGAAGGCGGAATCTGGTGGCTGTCAAAGCTCACCAAGGTTCCGTCTATATCAAAAAACAGAGCGTATTTCTGTTGCATACCGTTATTTTTTGTGATTCTGGTAGTAATCCAATCCCAGTTTCACATTCTCGATAACGGCTTCCGATGAGTATGTAGCACCCGTAACAGCGTCAACCTTCAGGGCCTTGGCGTCCTTTACCTTCAGGCCGTTCCACTTCTCCAGCAGAGCCTTCTTCACCTTGCTGAAGTACTTTGGAGTCTCCTGGTTTTTCAGTGCCTCAATCTTCACTACCTTATTCTTCTCAATATAAATCTTCAGTGGTGTTGTGCCCAGGTAACCCTGTACATCCTTGCCCAGCGTAGTTGTATTGATAACGGTCGTGCCGTTCTCTTTAGTCATTGTCTGGTCGCCGGCCATCCAGCTCTGCATCATCAGTGCCACTGCCAAAACCGCGCAGCAGCTAAAAATCTTCATCACAATCTTTTTCATCTTCTTTTATATAATCATTTATAATACTCTCACTTTCTCACCTTTTCACTTTCTCACTTTTCCAACATTGCCAGCGCTTTGTTTTCCGCTGCCTCCATAATCTCGCGCTCCCCTGGACCTTTATCGTTGATACCGCACAGGTGCAGTATACCGTGAATGATGACGCGGTGCAGCTCCTCGTCGTATGGACGTCCGAACTTATCCGAGTTAGTAAATACCGTGTCGAGTGAGATATACAGGTCGCCGCTGATGGTTTTGCCCTCGGTGTAGTCGAAGGTAATGATGTCGGTATAGTAGTCATGACCCAGATACTGGTTGTTCACCTCCAGAATCTTGTCGTCGTTCACAAACAGATAGCCAATCTCGCCAACCTTCTTGCCGTAGCTGGCAGCCACTTTGCGTATCCAATTGGTTGTTTCGCGTTTCTTGATATTAGGGAATTTCACCCCTTCAGCTTCGTATATAATCATATTTTTCCTTTTTTGGGTAAATAAGCACTCACGTCAACACCAAAGTGCTGCAACTCTCTTACAGCGCTCGACGATATGCTGGCCAGCTCCGGCTCGGTATACAGCAGTATCGTCTCTATGCCGCCCAGTTTGCGGTTAAAGTCAGCCTGCCATTGTTCGTATTCAAAGTCGCTCACAGTGCGCACACCTTTCACGATGAATTGGGCGTTTTCTGCCTTTGCAAAGTCCATAGCCAGTCCGTGGTATGGTTTCACCTCTATGCGTTTTTCGTCGGCATACAGGTCGCTAATCACCTTCATACGCTCCTCGGCCGAGGGCATGTCGGGCTTATGCACATTGTCGCCAACCACTCCTATAACCAGTCGGTCGAAGAGTGGCAGCACCCGTCGCACAATCGAGTCATGCCCAATCGTAAACGGATTAAAACTCCCCACAAATATTCCTTTTCTCATATCAATCGAATAAGTTCGGCTGCATAATGTTTCCACCGTAAGGGTTGCGGCCAAAGTGCTTATAGGCCAGTTCGGTAACCATTCGTCCGCGCGGCGTACGTTTGATGAATCCCTCCATGATGAGGAATGGCTCATACACCTCCTCCACGGTGCCCGCATCTTCGCCTATGGCTGTGGCGATGGTGGTGATGCCCACAGGTCCGCCACGGAACTTATCGATGATGGTAAGCAGAATCTTATTATCGATTTCATCGAGACCATACTTATCGATGTTCAGTGCCGTCAGGGCTACTTTTGTGATTTTCGTGTCAATCATGCCGTTGCCCTTAACCTGTGCAAAGTCGCGCACTCGGCGCAGCAGCGCATTGGCTATACGAGGCGTTCCGCGCGAGCGTCCGGCTATCTCCAGTGCGGCATCCTCTGTGATGGGCACGCCCAGTATGCCTGCCGAGCGCTCAATGATGGCCTGCAGCGTCTCTGGCTCGTAGTACTCCAGGTGCATGTTAATGCCGAAACGGGCGCGCAGAGGGGCCGTTAGCAGTCCGCTACGTGTGGTGGCACCCACCAGTGTAAACGGGTTCAGGTCAATCTGTATGCTGCGTGCCGAAGGGCCCTTGTCTATCATAATATCAATGCGGTAGTCCTCCATGGCGCTGTACAGATATTCCTCTACTACGGGCGACAGTCGGTGTATCTCGTCGATAAACAGCACGTCGTTCTTCTCAAGCGATGTCAGTATGCCTGCCAGATCGCCTGGCTTGTCGAGCACCGGACCGCTGGTAATCTTGAACCCTACGCCCAGCTCGTTGGCGATGATGTTCGATAGGGTGGTCTTTCCCAGTCCTGGCGGACCGTGCAGCAGTGTGTGGTCCAGCGGTTCGCCACGATATTTGGCTGCCTCTACAAACACCTCCAGGTTCTCAACCACCTTTTTCTGTCCGCTGAAGTCGCTGAAACTCAGTGGTCGCAGAGCGTTCTCAAAGTCTTTCTCGCCCTGCGCAAAGCGTTCTTCGCGTATATCGAAATCCTCGGTCATTACTTTTTGAATGCCTCATCAAGGTTAGGATACTCTTTCTTCTGCTCGTTGTCGGCCTTCAGATAGTCTTTCAGGTCGAAGTGCAGCATCGAAGCCACAAAGCTCGAAGGCCACTGGCGAACCATGCGGTTCATCTTGGTGGCAGTATCGTTATATACCATACGCGATATGCGTACTTTCTCCTCGTATTCTTTCTGTCCCTCCTGAGCCTTGATATACAGGTCGCTGGCCTTCAGGTCGGGATACTGTTCTACTACTACGTTCAGTCGGCTCATCATCTGTCCAAGCAGATCGGCCTGCTGGTTGATGGCAGCAGGAGTGTTGGCAGGGGCGTTACCGCCACGTGCCTGAACGGTCTGGATAATGGTCTCACTCTCGTGTGCGGCATACTGTGCAGCAGTCTTAGCCAGAGCTATTACTGCATCGAAACGCGAATTCAGCTGAACCTCAATCTGGCTCAGAGCGTTCTTACACATCTCGTCAAGGTTTACCAGCGTGCGCTGGGTAGAGATGAAATAGCCTACGACGATAAGCGCCAAGGCAACAATAATACCTAAAAATGTTCCTAATACTGCCATAATTACGTCATATTAATGTATTATGGCGGCAAAGGTACGAAAAGTTTTTGAAAAACACGCTATTCGGCGCTAGAATATGATTTTTTTTCAAATCATTTATCCAAATTAAAGATGTGGTGGAAGCCGCTGAGGCGGAAAATTTCCTTTACGTCTTCGTTCAGATTGGTTATAGTGACTGTGCCGCCGTACTGCTCGCTGTTTTTCTTGAGTTGCATAAAGAATCGCAGACCCGATGAGCTGATGTACTCCATGTCTTTGCAGTCGATGGTCAGATGCTGGCTGGCCAGGTCGGTGATGCGGTTCAACACGTCGTTCAACTGTGTGGTGGCTACTGTGTCAAATTCTCCCTGAAGTGTTACGGCTACGTCGTTTCCGTTTTGCTGAATGTTTACTTTCATTTTTGTTGTATTATTTTTTGTGATTATTATTTTCTGCTTTATTTAAGAACCTATCTCCTTGATAAGGGTGAGCACGTTGCGGCCATCGTCCGTGCGCTCATAGGTAACCTTGTCCATGATGTGTTGGTACAGATAGATGCCCAGTCCGCCGGTCTGACGGTCATTGATGGCTTGTTCTACGTCTACAGCCTGTTGGGCGAGCGGGTTGAAAGGCTTACCGCTGTCGGTGATGATAAAGGTAAGTCGTCCCTTATGCAACTCGTCAGTGGCAGGCTGAGCCTGCATGTCAATCCGGATGGTGCCTAGCTCTCCTTTCTGAAAGGCATAGTTGATAACGTTTACTACTGCTTCCTCAATGGCGAGGCGGATTTTTCTGGTGTTCTGCTGGCTGCATCCCATACATTCGCAATAATCTCGAATCAGAGGTTTGAGGCGGGAAATCTCCTCTACGTCGTTGTTAATGATGATTGCCGGCGACTGGGCGGCTGCATCGTTGCGGATGCACATGAGTGTCATATCGTCTCGCTGCTCAGCAGGCCCCATGAACTTACACGTTTCACTGATGATGGCCTCGGTCAGACTGCCTACATCCTCCTTACTGAGCTCACTGACTGCCGACATCAGGCGTTTTGTTCCCATAAACTGGCGTTTCGTGTTACGTGCTTCGGTAATGCCGTCGGTGTACATCACCAGGAGCGAACCTTGGGTGAATAGTGCTCCGTGCTGATGGAACACGTAGTTGGCGTCGTAGCCGATGGGAATGTCGGGATCCGTCTCCAGCAGCTGTCCGTTGAGTACTGGTGGGTTGTGTCCGGCATTACAGAAGGTGAGCAGTCCGTGGCGGGTATCGAGCTTGCCTACAAAAGCCGTGATGAAGATGAGGTTGGGATTACGCTCAGAGATGACACTGTTGATTTCGCTCACTATCTCCAACGGTGTATCAAGATGGCGTGAGGCTATACGGAACGTGGCCACTGTGCCTGCCATGACCATTGCAGCAGGGAGCCCCTTGCCTGATACATCGCCGATGATGAAGTAGAGTGCGTCGTCTTTCTGATAGAAGTCGTAGAGGTCGCCGCCCACCTCCTTCATAGGTATCAGGGCAGCATGTAGCGACGGCGGGAAATCCTGGTGCAGCATATTCATTTGTATGTCGTGAGCAATGCGCATCTCGCCCTCAATAATCTGCTGCTGTTCGCGGGTCTTGTTGAGGATGAAGAGGTTGTGCAGGCTGCGCTGTATGATAAATGCCAGCATCAGCAATCCCGTAATCATCAGGGCCAGCGAGATGAGGTTCTGGCGGATGGCAGGTCCGAAGACGGCCCTTTTCGGGATAGCCAGTCGTACCTGTAGCTTATTTGTAGAGTCCACCATTTCGCTCGATGTGGAGTTAGAGGGTGTGAGGGTGGTGGTGGCTATCAGGAAACGTTCTGGCGAATAGTTCGTGTCATCCGTCGATACCAGCATGTGTCCCTCGCTGTCAAGCAGCTGACACACGGAGCCGGCATAAGGCTCTATGCCCTTCAGTAGTTTCTGAAGCGTCTGTAGCGACACGTCGATACCGATGACGGCAGCCATCTTGCCTTTTTTGTCGTATACCGGTTTACTGAGTGTCATCACGATGGCGTTGTGCTGCGAGTGGTCCACATAGGGCGGTGTCCATTTCGGGCGGCATAGTGTATCTCCGTCAACGTCGCGATACCACTTCTGCTTGAAGTAGTCGTGCGTCTTTCTACCGCCTTGCTCCCTAACCAGCAGACTGTCGTGCCTGATGCACCGAGGCTGGAACCAACGACCTTTTGAGGGGTAGTAGTTGGGACTGAAGGCAATGAATACGGCCTTGATGAAAGTCGACGTTTCTATCGTTTCTTCGGCAATGCCGTACATGTTGTCAGGACGGTTCAACTGCTCTGATACCTTCTGCCCCAGTTCGTCTATGGCCATCTTTACGTCGTAGAGTTCCCACATAATGTTCAGATTGGCTATCCTCAACTTGCTTTCCATCAGGAGGCGGGCGTTTTCCTGATCTTGCCTGTAGTCCTTATACAGGTTGCCCCCCATGATGACAACAATGAAGAGTGCGGCACCTATCAGTGTAGGTATGCCCTTGGCGCGAACATGTGCTAAAGATGCTTTCATGACCTCTTTCTGTCAAAAAATCCTAATCCGTCGATAGCTTTGAGCAGGCGCTCTACATAGTCCCATGCAGTATCGCTCCAGAGGAATCCCAGACGGTGGAGTACGGCACAGGTATAGCGGTTGTCGCGCTCTATGAAAACGGCCTTTTGTCCGTGGGTCATATCCTGATAAGCCATCAGGGCTGAGAGTATCTTTGCCTTCTCCGGGTCTCTTCCGGCTTCAACAAGCGCTTTCTCAAAGTCCTCAGCTTCTACAAAGCGTATATCCTTTCCAACCTTATTCATGAGTTTCAGCACATCGCCAAGCAGTTCTGTATGGTTGTTGAATGGTTGGAATACCGTACATTCTTTTGGCGTTGATGCGAGCAGCACCACAGCCTTGGCAGTCTGGTCGATGGGCGACAACTCGGTCAGTTCGTCATAACTGTCGTAAGGACAGCAGTTGAGTGTGTAGAACGTCTTGAGGCGGCCCATGAAGCTGTTGCTCTCAAAGTTAACCTGGAACTCGCCGTCGTAGCTGCGCGGTGCCAGATTGCCCACGCGCATCACCTTACCTTTAAGCCCATGGTGTGCAACGGCATCGAGAACAAATCGCTCTGCCAGGAATTTAGAGTGAATGTAGCGGTTATCCAGGAACTGTCCGAACCAGAACTTACGCTCGTCGAATTTAGGCACTTCTTCGCCGTTATTGCGGATTATCAAGATCTCGCCAATGGAGGTCGTAGAGATATGCACCAGTTTGGCGCCAGTCTTCAGACAGAATTCCACGCAACGCTGTGCTCCGCCAATATTCACGTCTTCAATATCTGAACTCTTCGAGAAGTGCTTCACATTGGCAGCACAGTTGAAGACAGTGTCTATTTTAGAGGTGAGGGTGGAGAGGTCTTGGGTTACGTCGCCGTTCACGACGAAGAGGCGCGTGCCGAAGAGCTCCTTGTACGACTTCTCGAAATAGTAGAACAGCAGGTTCTTCAGTCGTCGCTCTGCTGTCTGCTGGTCCTGACCACGCACCAGACATGTGATGGTAGCTGCATCAGAATCGATGAGTTCGCGCAGCACGTGTATGCCCAGATAGCCTGTAGCACCTGTAAGTAGTACATGGCCTAACTGCTGGCGTTCGCCCTTTAGGAATGATTCCACGTTGTTTTGCTGCAAAATGGCATTGATGCCGGTGTAATCGAAGTTAGTCACCTCGTCATCAGTATTCTCTACAGGAGTCTCGCCAGTCACAAACTGCGCCAGCAGACGTGGTGTGGCATGTGTGAAGACGTCGCCATAAGCCACGTGGTGACCTGCCTTGTCAGCCTCGATAATCATCTTTGTTACCATGAGCGATGTGCCGCCAAGTTCAAAGAAGTTGTCGGTAGCACCGATTTTTTCCATAGACAATACTTCGCTGAAGATACCGCAGAAGAGTTTCTCGGTATCGTTAGCGGGTTCCACATAATTGTGATCGGCAGCCTGAATCACAGGAGCTGGCAACGCCTTCTTGTTTACCTTCTGGTTCTGGTTCAGCGGAATGCTGTCTATCTGCATCGTGGCAGCGGGAATCATGTATGAAGGTTTCTGCTTGCCGATGAAATCGTTCAATTCCTTGATGTCTATCTGTTCATTGCTGACGATATAGGCTGCTATGAACTTACCGCCATTCTCGTAGTCAAATGCCTGTATGGTAGCATCCTTGATACCTGGGAACTCACGGATAACGGCCTCTACCTCTTTCAGTTCGATGCGGAAACCGCGAATCTTCACCTGACTGTCCTTTCGGCCTACAAACTGGATATTGCCATCGGGCAGGTAGCGCACGATGTCGCCGGTGCGGTAGCAGCGCCCCCATGGTGTCTCGATGAAAGACTCGGCGGTCTTCTCAGGACGATTCAGATAGCCACGTCCCACTTGAGGACCATTGACCCACAACTCTCCGGCAGCACCCATAGGCAACCTGTGTCCTTGTGCATCCATGATGTACAGATGCATATTCTCCACAGCCTTTCCAATCGGAATGTTCTGCAGCTTCTCCGTCACAGGAAATGCCGTTATATAACAGATACTCTCTGAAGGACCATATCCGTTCAGGAGCAAATAGGATGGAGGATTGACATCTGCCAACTTCTCGCCGCCTGTGATAAAGGCTTTCAGGGAGTGATTGGATATATCGTTGACAAAAGAGCGTGCCACCTGTGTTGTCATAAACGCATGGGTGATGCTGTTCTTTTCAAAATAGTCGTTAAGTGCTATAAGGTCAAGACGAATCTCCTCTGGAATAATGTATGTGGTAGCCCCGACTATGAGTGGTGACCATAATTCCTGCAAACAAGCATCGAATCCGAAACTGGCGTACGCTCCTATGTGACTGTCAGCTTCGATATGCATTTCATGTATGTTCATGTGACAGAAAGCCACCACATTCCTATGCTCGAGTTGGCAACCCTTGGGCACTCCTGTAGAGCCGCTGGTGTAAATTAACGTAAAGAGGCTCTCTGGCTTAGGCCCGTCAAAAACCTTGGAATCCTTCAGGTTCCCGATGTCTTTTGTAAACAATACCTCACCTTGGTATTCATCTACTAACGGGCGCAGCTCCTCGTCGGCGATGAGCATCTGGGCATGAGCATCCTGCATCATGAAGTTCAGGCGCTCCTTGGGATAGCTTGGATCCAGCGGCTGATAGGCACAACCGGCCTTCAATACACCCAGAGAGGCAAGAACCATCCACTCACAGCGTGGAATGAGAATGGAGACAACGGGCTCACCGTTGTCAACAGTCTGCCCGGCTTCGTCGCCTGACTTTGCCAAGAGCTGTAAGCGGTCAACGATATATCCTGCAATCCTGTTGGATATCTCGTCCACTTGCTGATAGGTCAGTCGCACATCTTGATAAACCACGGCGATGTTGTCGGGCACACGCTCTACCTGCTTGCGAAACAGCGAAACGATGGTCTGGGTGTCGTCGTAGGGAACATTAGTCTGGTTGAAACTGTCGAGCAAGGTTGTCTGCTTTTCATCAAGCAGCGAAATGCTTTTAAGCTTCGCATCAGGATTGCAGATAAAGGCGTTAGCCGCATTGTTGATTGACTGTGCCAGACTCTGCATCAGTTCCTGACTATAACGTCCGTTGTCGTATTGCAGGCAGATGCATGGTTTACCTGATGGATCAGGCATGATGAAGAATGCGATTCGGAATTTTGGCGTATCCGACTCAAACATTTTCATAGTCACTGGTTGCCCTTTGTACTCATGACCTTCTAATACACCCATTTGGTAAGCGAATATAATCTCTGCCGAGAGATCGTAGTCGGCAGCGATACGTGCGAATGGATATGTCTCATGTCGCAGTGTCTCATCAAAGTTCTTGCTGGTCTCGTTGATGAAATCCATTACGCTTTGTTCCTCAATGAAGGCGCTCAATGCCAGTGTGTTGACAAACATACCCACGGTGTTGCTGATACGCAGGTCAGAACGTCCGTTGCTGATGGTGGTGATGCACAGCTGCTCGTTGTTGGTGAAGCGGGCGAGTGCATAGAATGTGGCAGCAAGAAGGTGGTGGGCTGGCGATATATTGTTCTGGCGACAGAAACTATCGATTTTATCGAAGTTCAGCGGCGTGTAGATTGTGCCTACCAAGCCTTGTTCCTTAGGATTGACCAGGTCTGCAGTTATTTCCGTAGCGCCTTCTATCTTATCCAGTCGCTCCTGGAAGAAATGGTGTGCCTCGGCATATTCCTGACTGCTCTCTGCTTCTTTCTGTGCAGCCACAAAGTCGGCGTATGTAAAAGTCTCAGGCTCTATCTTCTTGCCGTTCATCAGATCGCACAACTGATCTATGAATAGGTCAAACGAAGCACCGTCAAATATCAGGTGATGCACATCAGCCAAGAGATAAACATTTTCCTCGGTGGTAACAATTTCCATACGATACAAAGGTCCTTGTCTCAGGTTAAACGGCTTGACGAAATCCGCCATATATTTCTCTATTTCAGCTTCGCTTAGCTGGCTTTGTGCAATGACAACAGGTTGGTTTACATCCATCATTTGTATGATATCACCTCCCTCACTGTCAAAATGCACGTGGAACTGCGGGTGAGCTTTAATAATCGTTTCTACCGATTTACTGAACAGCTGCACATCGGTTCCTTTTGGGAAACGTATTGCCGCTGGTATATTATACACCGTAGAAGTGGGTTGCCTCATGCAATCCACATACACACCCATCTGTGCGTACGACAGCGGGATGCTACTCATGTCGGCATGCGCCACCTCGGCAGTTTCCTGCTTGGTCGCATCGCCGCTCATGAAGGCCTTCAGTATCTCGTTCTCTATGCTTTGCACGCTACCTGTCTTGGCCAGAGCCTTCGAGTCAAGCGTTACGCCGAAGCGTTTGTTGATCTGTATAGCGAGTTTGATGGCCATGATAGACGTCAGACCCACATAACCCAGCACTGTTGTCACACCGAAATCCTTGGTATTGATGATTTGTGAGATGAGGCTGTGTATCTCCTGCTCCAGCACATTCATGGGCACGTTGCGTTCCCCTTCTGCGCCGCTGGCTTTCTTTTCGGGCTTGGGCAGGGCTTTCTTGTTCACCTTCTGGTTCTGGTTCAGCGGAATGCGGTCTATCTGCATCGTTACGGCCGGCACCATGTAGGGCGGCTTCTGTTCGAGGATAAAGCTATTGAGTGCCTCGATATCTATTGGCTCGTTACTTACTATGTAAGCTGCTATGAACTTGCCGCCGCCCTCTTCCTCGAAGGCCTGCACGGTGGCATCTTTGATACCCGGGAACTCGCGGATAACGGTCTCTACCTCTTTCAGTTCGATGCGGAAACCGCGAATCTTCACCTGACTGTCCTTTCGGCCTACAAACAGAATGTTTCCATCAGGCAGATAGCGCACGATGTCTCCCGTACGATAGACACGTGCATACTGACTGGTGGGCGTTGCAAACGGATTGTTGATGAACACCTCGGCAGTCTTTTCCGGACGGTTCAGGTAGCCGCGACCAACATGCGGCCCGCTAACCCACAGCTCACCGGCAGCGCCTACGGGCAGACGGTGCCCTGCGCTATCTACAACATATAGTTTAACATTGTCCAGTGCCGCTCCAATCGGAATATCCTTCATGGTCTTCGATATTTTGAAGCGGGTGATGCAGACGGTTCCTTCTGTTGGACCATAGATATTGGTCAGTGTAACGTTCGATGGTGGGGTAAGCGAAGCCAACTTTTCGCCCCCCACGGAGATATGTTTCAGCGAGTGGTTCTCGATGCTGGTGGCAAACTGATAGCCCACCTGTGTGGTCATGAACGAATGGGTGATCTGGTTCTGCTCGAAATATTCGTTCAGTGCGATGAGATCCAGACGCAACTCCTCAGGAACGATATATACTGTGGCGCCACAGGTCAGTGCCGGATACATATCCATCATGTTGGCATCGAAGCCATAACTAGCGTAGGCAGCTACACGACTGTCGGGAGTTAGTTCGTAATAGCGCTGATACCAGTGGCAGAAACATACCAGATTGGCGTGAGTAAGCTGGCACCCCTTGGGAACTCCTGTTGAACCCGAGGTGTAGAGTAGAATGAAAAGGCGGTCTGGATTTAACTGAGAGGTGAGAATGTGAGAAGGTGAGGAGGTGAGAGTGGGGATGTCCTTGGTCAGTAATACCTCGCCTTGGTATTCATCTGCTAACGGGCGCAGCTCCTCGTCGGCGATGAGCATCTGGGCATGAGCATCCTGCATCATGAAGTTCAGGCGCTCCTTGGGATAGCTTGGGTCCAGCGGCTGATAGGCACAACCGGCCTTCAATACACCCAGAGAGGCAATAGCCATCCACTCGCAGCGCGGAATGAGAATGGAGACAACTGGCTCACTGTTGTCAACAGTCTGCCCGGCTCCGTCGCCTGACTTTGCCAAGAGCTGTAAGCGGTCAACGATATATCCTGCAATCCTGTCGGATATCTCGTCCACTTCCTGATAGGTATATTTCTTATCCTTGAAGGCAATAGCTATATTATCGGGTGTTGCCTTTGCCTGTCGGCGGAACAGCGAAACGATGGTCTGGGTGTCGTCGTAGGGAACATCAGTCTGGTTGAAACTGTCGAGCAGTTCCACCTGTGCCTTTGTGGCGATACTGATGTCGCGCAGATATTCCTCTTTGAGGAACCCCTCCACTACAGCCTCATAGCTTTCCAGAAACTGACTGATCATCTGTTCGGAATAGACATTGGTCCTGTACTCTGCATCCACATAACAATGATCGTCTTTAATGGTTGCACTCACGTAGAGTGGCACTTCCAGCGACGTTTGATTTAATTCGAGACTCTCTGTCAGACAGCCGCCTATATTGACACGATCCAACAACGTGCCATGCCAGGCGAAGAACGAACCTATCTGCAGATGCAGGTCGCTCATCACGTCTATATATGAATAGGCATTATGTTCCCGCACCCCCCTCATCTGCTCCTCGCCCGACTTCAGGAAATCGAGCACCGTCGTATCGTTGTTGAATTTTACATATACAGGTACTGTCTTTACCAACATGGCAACAGTGCGTGCCAGTCGCTTGTCTGTACGACCGCTATACACAGTACTGAACAATGCTTCCTGGTCATTATTGTATTTGGCCATCAGATAACCATATACGCTATTAAAGAAAGTGCTTCTGAAAATGCCGTGCGACTTGCAATAGGCATCAATAGCCTCAAGGCTGACACTCATCCTTCGCACTGAAGCACCTATTTCCGATTCCGTCTCCTCCAGATCGGGCATGAGTTGGCTGAAGGTATCACTACAGTCGAAGTTCTCAGCATACCACTGTTTGGCTGCCTCAAAGGCTGGCGTTTGGCGCATCTCTGCCTCCTCGCGCACCACGTCTGCCTGTGTCATTACTTCTGCTTCCAATGTCTTACCACCGTAGGCAGCGTCAATATCCTGGAGTATCAACTTCAGGGTCGTGCCGTCGCTGATGATATGGTGAAGATCAATAAAAAGGTAGAAATGCTTTCCGTCATTCAGCAACCGGAAACGGAACAGTCGGTCGTTATAGATGTCAAAGGCCTTCACCATCCCCTGTTTTTCAGCTTCGATATCAGCCACATGCTCCACCTCCAGGCTGAACGTCTCACTGTCGTCGATGGTCTGCACGGGCTCGCCTTGTTCGTTCAGCTCTATGCGCGTAAATAACGTGGGATGTGCAGCCACAACAGACTCTATCGCTACCTTGAGCCTTGCTTCATCCAGACTTCCATCAAGTGTATAGAGAAAAGTGATGTTATAACAGTATTCGCCCAAGTGCTGAACGCACTCTGCATATATGCCGTACTGGGTCTTTGATAATGGTGCTGATTGTTTCATGTTAGAATAACTGATTTTTACTTATTGTCAAATATGTGTGCAAATGTATATAAAATCTTTTAATAGACCAAATTTTAATTTGGAAAAACGCATTATTTGAGAAATCATCTGATGAAGAACCCCCTCCGTTGTCGTGTCGAGCGTTGTTGAGGCGACAAGGAGGGGGCGGGGAGTTGAGGGACCTTAGGGCTGGAGATCAGCGTACTCTCTTGCTACATTTGTGATGCACGGGCAATCCTTCATCGGATCCAGATCATGATGCCCTACAATCACCGCTTTAGGATAATCCCTATGTAGCCTCTCAAGCAGCTTTCTCATGGCAACCTTCTGTTCGTATGTACGAGTATCGGCTGGTTGACCACGGGCGTCGAGTCCGCCCTCATAGCATACTCCTATGGAGTACTTGTTGTGGTTCAAGCAGTGTGCGCCTACCATCCATTCTGGTCTGCCTGGCTCAATCTCTCCGTTACGACGGATCACGTAGTGGTAGCCGATGCCGAACTTGTAATGTCGGTCTTTTCGGTGCCACGAGTCAATCTGAGCGGCCGAACTCTGCTGGTCGGGTTTCACTGCCGAACAGTGAATCACGTTATCAAAAGCTTTGGATAATGTGGTTTATCACAAGAATAAGCAAATCAAAAGTAGCTACTTAAGCACTGCTGATAATCAGGTAGATACA
>ONAK01000057.1 GCA_900315765.1 uncultured Prevotella sp.
GATAAGACTCCTATCAAGGAACTCTTTACCAAGGAACCTGAATATGTTGCTGATGATGGTCAATTGACTCTTAATTTTATTTAGTGGACACTAGTGATAAATATGTATAATAAACTATGTCTAGTGATGAAAATCACGGTGCAAAGGTACGGCGATTCTGCAAATCTTGCAATACTCAAAAATGAGTAAAATCCCCTAGACAAAGAGGCACACCATCCCCTTTGTCATCTCGACAATACAACTTTTCTTCCCCTTTGTCATCTCGCCAATACAACTTTTCTTCCCCTTTGTCATCTCGACTAAGCGTAGCGCATGGAGAGATCTTCGATCTCAGAATGAGATCTCTCGACTACGCTCGAGATGACAGGGAGGAGGGAATGCTCGAGATGACAGACTAGTATTAACCTTATTAATTAAAGTATCATGACAAAGAAAGAAACCATTAAATTCATCGTACAGATGATTGCATCAATCGCAACGGCGATTGTTACTGCCCTAGGAGCAACAAGTTGCATGGGTATGTAACAGAAGAGTAATCCCTACCATTAGGCAGGGATTATTTATTTTGGCTCCCCCCTATTTATCAGAATTTAGTCGTCGATAAGGCATTTGCCTGTCATTTCATCGGGTTGTTGCAGTCCCATGATGTGGAGAATGGATGGAGCCACGTCGGCTAAGACGCCGTTTTGAACCTTCGCGTTCTTGTTAGATGTCACATAAATGAAAGGAACTGGATTGACGGAGTGTGTCGTGTTGGGCGTGCCGTCGGCATTGAGGGCATGATCTGCGTTGCCGTGATCGGCGGTGATGATAGTTTCGTAGCCCATCTTCGTGGCAGTTTCAACTACTTCGTTCAAACACTTGTCAATTGTCTTCACAGAAGTTTCGATGGCGGTATAAACACCTGTATGACCCACCATATCGCTGTTGGCAAAGTTCACCACTATCCAGTGGTACTTGCCGGTCTTGAGCGCCTCTACAAGTTTGTCCTTCACTTCGAGTGCCGACATTTCGGGCATCAAATCGTATGTAGCTACCTGGGGTGAATTCACCAAGATTCGATCCTCGCCCTCAAACGGCTCTTCACGTCCGCCATTGATGAAGGAGGTTACGTGGGCATATTTCTCAGTCTCGGCAATGTGTAACTGCTTCAGCCCCTTGCTGGCGATATATTCGCCTAGAGTGTTATGCAGATTATCTTTTGGAAAAAGGATGTGTACACCAGTAAAAGTATCGTCGTAGGGCGTCATGCAGTAGTATTGCAGATTGGGGATGGTCCCTTCATTGATGCAGCCGTCGACGTTGCTGTTGACAAGCGGTTCCATAAACTCATCGGTGTTCTTGTGCTCCTCCGTATGGGAGTCGTAGCACGACTGAACACCCTCCACCATGTCGGCCACCTGACGACCTTTACCATGTACAAGCAGATCGTAAGCCAGTTTTATGCGATCCCAGTGCTTGTCGCGATCCATTGCGTAGTATCGGCCAATGATAGAGGCGATAGCTCCTACCCCAACCTCATCCATGTACTGTTGCAAGACGGCGATGAAACCCTTGCCCGACCTAGGATCGGTGTCACGACCGTCCATAAAGCAATGAACATAGCAGTTTTCAATATCATATGTTTTGGCGATGTCGATGAGTTTCAGCAGATGAGCGAATGAAGAGTGTATACCACCAGTAGAGGTCAAGCCCATCAGATGAACGTTCTTGCCGTTAGCCTTTGCATAGCCGAAAGCCGATTGTATCTCAGGATTCTCTACAATGGAGTTGTCGGCACAAGCGTGGTTAATCTTCACAAGATCCTGATAGACTACGCGTCCAGCACCAATATTAAGGTGTCCTGTCTCCGAGTTTCCCATCTGTCCGTCGGGAAGCCCCACGTACTCACCAGAAGCCTGCTATGATAAATCACGTCGCTCTTGCTCTTGTCGCCGATACCCCATCCGTCGAGAATGACCAGGAGTGCCTTCTTGGGCTGACCAATATTATTCGTAGTCGGATTATCGGCAATGGCTGACGTACATGCAATGAACATGCTTGCGCCGCTGAATGCAAGGATGGCCGACAGTCCAAATTGTATTATCTTTTTCATATTCTTGTTGTTTTAGGTCAGTAAGATTGTTTCTGCCGGCAAATATAATAAAAAAGCAGCAAAACTCCAAATGTTTCGTTGCTTTTTTATGTGTACACTTATTCACTTATTCAGTTATTCACTTTGGACATTTAGGTTTTTCAAATCCACCGGAGATATAAATAATTTATATTATCTTATATATAATATATATATTATATTAAGGAAGAGGAAAAAAGTTTTTACACCCTTAAAATTTAAACAATTTATGGCACTTAAGGTAAAGGCAGTAGAGAGACTGCTTAAGTTTGACAAGGAATCGGCGGGTAAGTACCGCTATGTACTGAAACCAGAGATTTACTCTACCCTCTCGCAGGCGAAAGTAATCAAGGAGGCTGCAATGCGCAGCGGCGTTAATCAGGGCGTGATGAAGCCAAGCGTGGACCTGAAGGACGAGTTGCAGAATGCGGCTATCGTTATCACCTGCTACGACCGCGATGGTAAGGAGGTGAAGCGTGTTACCAGCACCGACAGCGGTGACATCGAGGATCCCGAGAACGAGCAGCCAAGCACTGGCAGCTGATTGCATCAATCGCAACAGCGATTGTTACAGCCCTCGGAGCTACATCATGTATGGGCATGTAACCAAGCCAAAGATCTGCACTTGAGGGGTTCTTGGTCAAGCCAGGCGGCCGCTCGACCTTTGGTCGCTTGCAAGACAAGAAAGCTGAGCGCACCCCTCATACTGCAGCGAGGCGCTTTCAAATAGAAGTTCTTTTTCATTCATTTTTGAAGTCTATACCCCTTAGGCCAGCAGTGAATGCTCGCTTAAGGGATTATTATTTTAGTACTCTACAATCCAAGTTTGATCTTCATAAGGAATCCATTTCCCAAATAATGTAGAGATATATTGTACTACTCCAAATTGTTCAGGCGTTAGTTTTTCTGCAAATTTCCTAATCTTTTCGTTTGCCTCTTTAAAAAACTCTTTACCAGACGTTTTCCATCCTCCTACGCTTTGGTATGTTGTTACAAACATCATTTCACCATGCCAGAAACGGTTTCTTATGTCAGTCTCAGCATAAGGGTTTTGGTCTTCACGATTATAGTATTTAAAGGAAAGACCGTACTGATTGAAATACCATTTTCCAAGCTGCCATAGATATTGGTCTAAACGCTTTATACTATAATTCATTAATCCATACTTTTTCTGGAATCCATAAATAGCGTTCATATAGACGTTATAGTTCTTCAAATCATCCTTTTTGAAGTTTGCGAAATGTTCGCGAGCATTAAGTGATACTAAGACTTTTTCAACATAGCTATCTTTTCTACAAAGATGAGACACATAATAAGAAACTTTCATTTCTGCATCTATTTTTCAAAGAAGTGGTGTACATTTATACCGTTGGAATCAAGATGGATGTTAAAAATATGCAATACTGATATCTTTATGAAATAATTATCGTACATTTGCAATATGATAAAATTATCGAGTTTGTTCAAAAAGCGGCATGGAACAGAAGAGCCTGTAGAAAAAGAGGAGAGGGTTATAGATCTCTCTGATAACATCATGTACCCGGCAAGTGTATTGACAAATTTCAATTACTCGTTTTCTTTGGGGGATGATGATCGCTCAAATATGCTGCACTTTATTGTTTACGAATTCTCAAAACCTTCATTCAGATGGGGTTGGGATACGATAACAAAGGAATATGCGGAGGAAAGCAAATTCCTTTTCCGAGCTCTGTGCAGTATGTATAATCAGCATAAGGAACTGCGAGATGCCATGCTTGCTGCCGAGGGATGTAGGTTCGTCTGGAAAAACAAAGATAAACTGTTCATTCCTTGCTTGTTGTCAGGAGAACAGCTCTGTGAGCTCCTGACAGAGGTGCTCAATGAGGACTTAAACACCATCAAGTACGTCAATAACATTGTAGAAAACGATGAACGGCGAAAACATCTCAATCCTACATACGATGATCTGATGGCTGACATGAAGAAAAGCGAGGAAAGTGCAGATTATTATCACAGCGATTTGGGCTGTGGCATGTTGTGCTTCACCAACAAATCGTATGATAGCAAGCAGCGAATCCTTGTGAATACAGCTTTGCAGAAGGCTTACACCATCGTTGATAATGATGGCAACCTTGTGAACTTTACAAAGGATGATATAGATTGGGATAGTGTTGGCGAACTGGAAAATAATCATAATGCATATAGTCTTAAAGCCTGTTATTACTTCGGTATAGGTGAATATAAGGATGGCAAGGCATTTGTACATTGGATGTTATATCCCGATGGGCGATACTTCGCTGATGAAGATGGATTCGGAATGGAAGACAACGACGAGGTGAATGTATGCGGGGTTATTGATACAGAGTGTCGTGTGGTGGTCAAGTTCCACGCATCAGACTAAAGTGTTTTTGCCCATAGTTTGACAAATATATTAGAAACCTATTGATTAAATATTAACCCTATGAAGATTTCGTTGATTTGGAAAAATTTGATTCCTGCAGTAATCATATTGACGGTACTGGTGTTCTCTGTGGTTCGCACTCGTCGTGATACTCCTGAGAATCCGCCAATCGTCACAGTTATCAAGAAAGCCGACCTGACGTTTTATTGGAATCGGAAATGTAAAGATACTGACGCTACGGTGATGAAACTGAAGCCTGGCGACAGCCTGCAGGTATTAGGTTATGGCAAACCAACAAAACATGAACCTTTCTACTGGGTGGAAACAACCGACGGTCAGCGTGGTTTCGTTTTGCCTTCGGTTGTCGATACTAGTGCTGTCGCTGTCATTGAAGATATAAAGACCTTTAACTATCAGCTCACTTCGCCCATGGGACCACGTTATATCTCTAAAGCGAAGTTTGAGAAACTGTGTCAAACGATGACACCTGAAGAATTAGAGGATTATTTCGACAAGAGCATGACTTTGCAGCGTGTCGACTCAGGTGTGAGTATGTTCTTCAATGTAGCAGTGCTCGACCCTGAAACTGGTATACAGATGCGTCCTAAAGTATCTTTCCCAAAGACAGATGCTGCAGGCGCGAGTGATATACAATACAAAGACAGTACCGATAGAAATGCTTTCTTCCTTGAGACAATTCCCCTCACAGGTGCTATCGTTGACGTCTTTCACGTCTTCATCGATGAGAGTTACTATTGGTATAGCGTGAATCTAAAGAATTTGGAGGGTTGGAAGCATTATCTTTCCTTCGTACTTATCTTTGGATTTGGCTTTTTCTGGTTGTATGCCACCTGTTTCCTCCTGGGCCATATCGTTATGGCGCTGATACCTCTGCGCTATCCATTTAAATGGTTGGGCAATTATGCCGTAAGATGGGTTGTCACCGCTCTGATTATCATAACTCTCTACATTTGGACCGTGCTCATGTTGACGTGGGGCGCATGGTGGTGGGCTTTCCTACCTGTAGTCGCTTCCATGGCCATCAGCTTCGAGGATCGCTTCATGCGTAAGATCATGGAACAGCGCTGTCCTCATTGTAAGTCGATGGACTCGTACACTCGTGTCGATACGGAATTTGTGGACGAGGCACTCCAATGGTGTACGGAGAGTGAGTACGACAAGCTTGTATCCAGCAATACCGAAAGATGGCAGACATGGACTGAAACTGTTTGGAAAATGGGCGATGGCAGTTACAGAACAGATAAGCATAATGTGCAAAACCATTCGCGCACTACGAGAGTACACCAGTACAATGATTTCAAGGTGCTCTATCTGGTCAAGCACTATTGTGATACCTATGAGTGTGACATTTGTGGTGCTCAGTATGAGCAAGACAGATACGAGCCCATAGAACAGAGCCGTGAATATGTTGGTTCACATCAAACAACAAGCGTTTCTGAAAATTAATAATGTATTCTGTCTTTTTCTACAAGCGCCAGCACTTTAGCTTGGGCACGCTTGTGCATCTTAATGCAGAAATAAATCAGCATCACAAAGCCAATGCCTCCAACGTATGGATTGACCAGACTCGCCATGGCGAGGGCATCGTAGATGCCATGAGCCAGAACTGGAGCTAGCAACACACATATTGCAACCTTGGGCGAGCGATTAACGAAGTGGTAAACAGAATAGTAATACCCCATCAGCACAGCAAAAGCATAATGACCTGGTACTGCCAGCAGCGCACGGGTAATAGCTACAGATGCCCAATCTTCATGGCTGAACACATACGAAATATTTTCAACTGCAGCAAAGCCTAATCCCACACAGACTGCATAAACGATCCCGTCAAAATGTTCATCAAAGAAAGGATTCTTCTTCAACACCATCCAAAGCGCAAGCAACTTAAATCCCTCCTCTGGTATAGCTGCCACAAGAAAGGCCAATGCTGTAGTATCAATAAGTGTTGTTGGTGAGCCATTCTCGCCAAACAACATCAGCTTAAGCATGCTTTCCACCACAGCCACTGGAATAATAATTCCAATACCCCACGCCACAGCCTTCACCAACATGTATGTAGGTTCCTTCTGCGTATCCTTCTTCCATATATATAGTAGCAATAAAAGCGCAGGAAGTAGCGAAGCTATCAACATTATGATTATATTCATCACCTTGTTATTATTCTTTGGAATGCAAAGATACAATAATTATTATTTTTCGGCCGATTTCTTAGAAAAAATTTGGTGGATTCGGGGAAATTATCTACATTTGTCGCCGAAAAAACATAATTCTATCACAAAACGAATAAATTGAAGCAAAAATGAAGAGAATGACAATGGTTGCAAACAGCTGCCGAGCGGTACATTTTTGTGCCTTGTCTCTTTGGCGTCTTTGAGGCTATGCCTTGGAGAACGACCTATGCGTTCATTGACATAATGATACATTTTGCTACAATTGTTCTGATGATGTGATAGAGTTACCCCACAAAGGATGACTTTATATATACTTAGGTGAGTGCGCAACAGTGCTTGCCTATTAACTCTTGCGCCCCATACCTTAGGGGCTTACACCTTAGTTACCATTTATTTTTTAGAACCATTATTATTGTTATGAATTGTAATTTGAATAGACTTATCAACGATTTTAGGAACCAGACTTATCTTACTATCTGGAAGCACATGAACGCTATGGCGGTTAACTATGCCGTCTACTCTAATCGGATAAAGGGCTTTGCCCCGTACTTATACAACTGCGACATTTATATTTATGCCGACTCAAGAAATATGGTGGTGGTATGCGTAGACTGCAGCAATCACAAACAAAAGCAGTGTTACAACGAGACGCAGAACATCGACATGATGATATACGAACCAGGCTGCGAACCTCGCGAAAGCACAGTGTGGAAGCTGAAGCAGACGATGGAAATCATGAAGAGTCGACTGCACAAATCTCAGGCCAGCCTAAAAGTTTACGGCATTCTGCTGACGGAGGATGCCATCAACAATGCTTACGAGCTGGAGGATGATTGGGAAAAGAACAACATCAAGGTGATTAGCAACTGTAGTCATCTGAACCTGCGCAGAGCTGGCGTAAACACTGATGATGATCTTGCCGGAAAGGTTTACTTCGACATTGTGACCGACGAGAGTATTGATGCCAAGCCTGAGCCAAAGGACGAGAGCGAGGATGAGGAGTTCAACGAGTTTGAACAGATGCTCTACGACTTTGTGAATGACAAACTTGAGGATAATGATGGCGTGTTTGGACTGATGGCCAGAGACTGTGCAGCCGAGGATACAGAGGAATCTCCCGCTGAAGAACCAGAACCTCAGGAGCCACAGGAACCTGAGACTCCAACGACCAAGAGCGAAACGATTGACCAAAATCTTGGTCTGAGTGTTGACATCGAGGTACTGGAACCTATCGACAACCCTCGCGAGGAGCTCGATAAGATGATAGGTTGCGACGACATCAAACGACGTATGGATGAGCTTGTGGCTCTGACCACATACAACAAGACCATGCAAGAGCTGTTTCCTAACAGCAAGCAGCATGAGGTGTCGCTGCATAGCGTGTTCTTAGGTCGTCCTGGTACAGGCAAAACCACAGTCTGCAAGATATTCGGCTCGCTGCTTCATCAGGCTGGCGCACTATCCAAGGGGCATGTGGTGCTATGCGACCGCGGAACGTTTATCGGCACTCTTTGGGGCGATGAAGAGCGTTCTGTGCGTCAGGTTCTTGAAAAGGCCAAAGGCGGAGTGCTGATGATAGACGAGGCATATCTGCTGAATGGCAAGAACGAAAACGACCCAGGGAAGCTGGTACTGCAACTGCTGATGAACATTCTGGCCGACGAGAGTCAGCGCGACATTGCTGTGGTACTGTGTGGATATAAGGACCAGATGGAGAAGCTGCTGGAGATGAATCCAGGACTGCAGTCGCGATTCCCAAACAAGTTTGAGTTTCAGGATTTCAGCGTTAACGAGCTGCTGGAGATTACCCAGAGTCGCGTGAAACACTATAAGTATCAGTTTACCGATCAGGCTTGGGATAAGTATCGCGCTATGCTGAATCAGGCTTATCAGGTTCGTGATCCGCAGACATGGGGAAATGCACGATTCGTTGCTAACCAACTTGACCGCATTTATATTCAGCACGCCACACGATGTGTTAAGCAGAAGCCTGAGGACAAGCAAGAATGGCGCCAACTGACTGCCGATGACATCGTACCAATCGAAGTCGCCAAGAAAAAGCAGAAGATTGGGTTTAAGAATAAATTTGGGGGCTCGTGATGAGCCCCCATTTATGTGTGTTATTCTGTAACTTTCGTCATTTCGAAGGTAGAGGTGTAGGTGGTGCCGTCGTCGCGCATGCGCAGGGCCGTCCACTTCATAACGCCGTCCTTGATGCTCTCTATCTCCCACCACTCGCGCAGTTCATCACTGTCGGCAGTCTTTTTCCATCGAGTGCAGAGCAGGATGCCATCAACAAAGTACTCGGCAAGCGCGTCGTTGTTTTTCACCCACTCATCGTCTACCTTATTATAATAATCGTAGGTTCCGTCGGCCTTATACTCCCAGCGGTGCAGTTGGCCGTCGGTGTGCTCGTCTTCAGTACTGGTAACCTTGCCTTCCCATACGCCAATGACATCCTTCTCAAAGTCCTTATCTATGCGGATATAGCGCTCTTTGTTGTATACCTCATTAATAACCATTTCACCATCTACAAAGACTTTCCAATCAGATTTCAAAAACATGTCCTTGTCGGAAATAGAGTAAATATCCGACACCGTGATATGTTTGGTATGCTCATTTTCGAATGCAGTGAGCGTAACATTGATGCCATCGATGACGACGTCGGCTGATGTATGTTTGTTCCAAGAGTCGCTATAGAAATCAGAAAGACTACCGTATGCCTTTGTGGGTGACAAGAATGTAATGACTGCCTTCAGGTTGGTGGGACATGGCTGGCCTTCGAGTGCATCTAGCATCCACTTTCCGATAATCTTCTCAGAAATGTTGAGATCGGGCTGAGTGGGATTATCAACAACATCGGTATTACACGATGTGAATACGCTTGCGCCGCAGGTAAGGATGGCGACGAGCACCCAATTCATAATCTTTTTCATAATTTCGGTTTTAAGTTATTGTTTGTCAAAAGATAGTTATATATCTAAAATCGGTACAAATATACGTATTTTTTTCTTTCGTTGTTCATTTTAATAAAAAAAAGTAGTATTTTTGCATCATGATAATCAAAACAATCTAATTTAGAAACAGAATAATAATATGACACACAAGGTATATGGTACCATCATTGCACTCATAGGTGTGGTGTTTTTTATGTCGTGTAGCAACGTAGATAATCCTGATTTACTTCAGGAGAATAACCGCATGCCGCTGATAATACTCGACACCGACATCGGTTCTTCGACCGACGATCTTTTTGCAATGGAGATGCTTTACCGCTACGAGGAACAGGGACGATGCCGACTGCTGGGTGTGGTGGTAGACCGCGAAGGCGAACAGAACGCTGTGTTTACAGATGTGATGAACACGTACTTTGGTCACGGTGATGTGCCCATCGGACTGGTTCGTGAAGGCATCGACAACCCCAAAGTGTGGATAGACTATGCACATGTGGCCGATATAAAGGATACCAACGGGCAGCCAATGTTTCAACGTACCGTGGCCGACTATAGCAAGCTGCCTGATGGCTGGCTGCTATACCGCAGGCTCTTAGCCTCGCAGCCCGACAACTCGGTTAGCATCGTATGTACTGGATTCGTAACCTGTCTGGCACAGCTGCTACAATCAGAAGGCGATGAATACTCGTCGCTCAGCGGTGTAGAACTGGTACGACAGAAGGTTAAGTGCATCTATCTGCAGGGCGGCGTTTTTGGCGAGGCCGAGGAACCCGACTTCAATTTTGCACAAGGAGCCTACTTCGCTCAAGAGTTTTTCAGCCTCTGGCCTACTGATGTTGATATGGTGTTCTCGCCGATGGAGACAGGACAGGCGGTGGAGTACACACCAGAACAAGTTATCAGTGATGTATCATGGACCGACGCTCATCCTATAAAACAAGTGTATATGAACTGCAACTGTAACACAGGCCAGCGTATGTGGGATGTGATGCCTACAGTTCAGGCTGTTGAGGGAGATGAACTCTTTACGCTCTCCGAACGCGGCAACCTAACCGTTACTCCCGAATGTGCCACCATCTTTACAGCATCAGCAGCCAGATATTTCCGCTACCAGATGCCAGGCGATGCCGCTTGGGCTGCCGCCATGCTGGAGAAAATAAGAATGTACAATAAGATGCACAAGCGCGCCTATGCAAAAGTGCAGGCTCTTGTGGAGAAAGACAGATGGATGGGAACTGATAATAATTGTTAATTATTGCGGGAGGCATACAAGATTTTGAGGGGTTTGTGATTATATAGATAAAACTATAAATCAAAAACGTAACAATGAAAAGAGTAATTAAAAACATTTTGGGATTGATGGTGGTATGTGTGTTCGCTGCTTGCAGCAAAAGTAGTGACGAAGATATTTTACCTCCTCCCACTTACGAGTATGAAGAAAACCCCACAACGCTTGAAGGAACCTGGCATCTTGTAAAAGCACTCTATGGATTGTCTGGTGTAGTGGAATATCCAGCAGGTGATGTTGAGGTGTATTTTACTGAAAACACAATGGAAGTGAAACAACATTCGCACAATGCTGATCCGAAAGGAACACAACCGTTTCTTGACAGTGGCAAGTACACTTACAGTATTTTTGAAGCAGAAGAACCAGGCAAAAACAACCGACTCTTAATCAAGGGCAGTGAGCTTGGCCCCTATTACTTTTATAATCAAGACATGTTGGTTATTGATTATGGCATGGCCTACGATGCTCCCGGTTATTATTTCAAGAAAGTAAGGACATTATATTTCTATTAAAATAAATCCCCTGCCAGCATCATCGCTTGCAGGGGATCATTTTCTTCAGACTTATACCAGCGTGTATGATTGTGGCCTTTGGTGCATAAATCATCATTCTTGGGCCCACCCAGCGCATCACTTCACGAATCTGCTGACGCTCTTTGGGAGCATAGCAGTGAATGGGACATTTCTTACAAACGTTTTTATTCTCGCCAAATCGGCAATCATGTCAGGGGATTCCCCCTGACATATCCCTGACATATCTCGACAATACAACTTTTCTCCCCCATTGTCATCTCGACCAAGCGTAGCGCGTGGAGAGATCTCTTAAATCTCCAAAGGAGATATTTTGGCTTCGCCAATCGGCTAAAGCCGTAGAGAAGTCTTCGCAAGCGAAGCGGCTAAAGCCGTAAGATGTCTCGACTACGCTCGACATGACAACATAGGGGGAGGGACGCTCTGCATGACAACATAGGGGAAGGGATGCTCTGCATGACAACGAGATGCATGCGGCATAACAACAAGAAGAACAGCGTTCTTTCTAAACTTATCGTTTTAATTTATCTTTTAAGCGTTTGTAGCCTTCAACTCCCAGGATTGTAAGGCCTCCGTATTGAAAGGTCTTGGCCAATCCGAATAACACAGTCCATAAAACACCCTTTGCTGCTACACTGATGGGCAGAAGCATCTGGGCAAACGATAAAATATAAAAAGGTATGCAACTAAGCAATACGATTACACCCGTTCTGAACGACAACGACTGCAACCAATGCTTCAAGCTGATACCACCATGAATAAGAGTTGCCTTTGGCGCATAAATCATCATTCGCGGTCCAACCCAGCGCATCACTTCACGTATCTGCTGGCGCTCTTTGGGAGCATAACAATGTATTGGGCATTTCTTACATACAGGTTTATTCTCACCAAACCTGCAATGACTTAAGCGATTGTGAGCATACGCTATTAGTTGCTGATACTCCTCTGGAATAGTGTTTTGTTTTAAACGACGATGACAATATATCTCAATCATCATCTGCACTGTCTTTTTTTCTCTTTCAATCCTGTTCATCAATCTTTACTAGTTTAATTTTTACTTTATTAATTTTATACTTCTCCCTTGTCATTTCGACTAAGCGTAGCGCGTGGAGAGATCTCTTAAATCTCCAAAGGAGATATTTTGGCTTCGCCAATCGGCTAAAGCCGTGAGATGTCTCGACTACGCTCGACATGACAGAGGGGGTGGACGCTCGACATGACAGAGGGGGGAACGCTCGACATGACAACGTAGGGGAAGGGAGCACTCGACATGACAGAGGGAGTGGATGCTCGACGTGACAACATCGGGGGACGTTAGACGTGACAAGCGGGCGGAGGCTATTTCTGAAGTTCGAATATGATCTTGCAGCCTTCGTGGTAATCAACATCAAAGATGAGATCGCCACCGAGACTGGCGGCATGACGCTTGGCAAGGGGCAGGCCTAAGCCCTCGCCCTCAGCAAGATTATCAACCCCATTGAAGGGCTGGAACACCTTCTCCATAGCGCCCGAAGGCAGACCACTACCAACATCCAGAACGGTATAGCGAATGGTGGTTTCTGTCTGAGATACCTGAAGGGTGACATACTGGCCACCTGTATATTTCGCTGCATTATACAGCAGCTCACTGAGTGTGCTGAAAAGATACAGACGATTTGTTACGATGTGGAGTGTTGAAGGCAAATCGGTTTCAAACTTGATGCGAGCATCAGGGAAGTGGCTAAGCGTGTGACGGATGCAATCCTGCACTACCAGATTAACCGAAACCTCGTCATTCTTCTTGTAATGCAACTCACCATTCGCATCGGTCTCTGAGGTATCAAGCAAAAGAAGCATCAAACGGTTCAGCGTGATAGCGTTTTCCTTCATCATCTTTGAGATGTTGCTGAACTCATTCTCATCGAGAGTAGTATTGCTGTTACTACTATCGCGAAGCACATCGGCAAAACCTGTAATGACATTTATAGGCATGCGCATGTTCTGAGATACAGTTTGCAGGAATTGAGACTTACGCAAAATGGCATCATCGGTCAACAATTGAGCCTGCTGCATTTCTTCGTTGGCTTTTGAAACCATATCAGCATTATTGCGCAGCTTAGTCATATTGTCGTGAATAGAACGCTGCATCTTTACAAAACTGTTTTGCAGATGCCCCAATACGCCATTGCTTTTCGATATAGGTATGGGCTCATCATAGTTACCGTTGGAGATTTTCTTAGTAACATCGAGCAAGCGAATGATAGGTGTTATCGTCTGCTTGGCTACCTGACGGCTAACCCATACGATGATCAGCAATCCAACAATAATGATAGCAAAAATAATATAGCCCATATGGTAGTAGCTCTTCATTGCCTCTTTGTCGGGGCACGCCAGAGCAAGACTCCATCGAGTGCCAGGAACAGGGCGGAAGGTTACATGATACAATTTATTATTGTAGTTAACATGCATATTACCGTGTTTTCCTGCAATCATCTCATAACCCAATGAAATGATATCGGCATTCTTGTTAGGCTCCGCATCAGAGAATATGGTTTTACGGAACAAGTGCGTGTTATCTGGATTAATAAGAAAACGCCCATTACCATCAAGCAACACAAAGAATGCCCCATTATATTCAAGACTGGTCTTGTTTATCAACTTTGTAAGCAGACTGAACGACATATCGGCAGATACGACGCCGACAATACGGCCATTCTTCTGTCGAAGCGGGCGACTGTAAGTAGCAACAGCTTCGTTGTGGTCTACCTTGCCCTCAATGTATTCGATGAATGGATCAATCCAACAAGCCTTACCCGTCTTCACTGGCTCCGTGAACATTGACCTATTGAAGTAATCATACTCTGGCTCGATATACGACTTAACCGTATCTCCCTGACTTGCAGCATAAACCGAGAACTTACTGCCATACGCCTTAAAGAAATCGGGTATCATGAATACCGAACAGCTAACAACCGGATCATTAAGACGAACAATACGCTCAGACAACGATTTCAAAGTGTCTGGTACAAGGTTCTCTTCCATCAACCACGCATTAGAATTAACGGCAGTCTCGATGGTTGTCATATAACTACGGATCTGGTAGAGGCCCTTATCGAGCATGTTTGAATTGCTGCTCTTTACCTCATTATGAATCATGTAGCGCGACTGATAGAACATGGTGCCAATTGACAGAATGAAGATAGGCACGGCCAACAGTATGATGCCCATACTGAGATCACGCTTTAGGCTAGGCTCATAATTAAACAAGTTAATCATTGTCAGCCTCCTTTCTTTCATTGGTCTGGGTAAAATGCGAGATATTGTTCAGTAGGTCGATGATGACCTCGCTCTTAACAGCTATGTTGTTCACTTGTTTTCCTACCTCTTCGTTAGTTGAATTACCGTAATTGTTACAAAGTGTGGTAACGCTCGAGTCGATACTCTGGGTTGGGGCTTCGAGTTGCTTTATCATATAGCGCAGGAACGTTGATTTTATCTTATCAGATTCCTCTGTCTTACCATAAGTGGCCTTCAGCATCTCGCCACGCTGATTAAGTATAAACGTCTCACGTTCTATGGCATCAATCTGCTTTTTTAAAGAGTGCTGCATCTTGCCGAAACGGTTCTGCAGCTGACCAATCTCATCATCGCGACTGGTTACTGCCACTATCTGGTCGAGATCGCCTGCTGCCACATTTTGTGCCTTCTCAGTAAGCATACGCAAGGGTCTAAGCTTGCGTCGGATTATCCAAGTGCAAAGCAAGAAGAATACGCCTAGACTTATGATGGTGATAATAGCCACCAGATAAACAAGGATGTTGTGCATGCCAAAGATATCGTCGTCGGGATATACCACTCCTACACTCCATCCCAAAGTACCCTCGCCCATATGGCGTCCCTTCCACTCATTGCGTACAAAGGGCTTGAAGAACACATTCCACTTTTCGCCATTCTGCTTGAAACTTTTCTCGCCTACATAGCCAGAAAGCATGGCTTCGGCTGCTGCGATAGCACCGAGGTCAGTTCCCTCTTCGGCGCGATCATAAACAGTCTTGCCGTCAAGTCGTGAAATATCGGGATGAACGATATAATGACCATTACGGGCTATAAGCACGCTATAGCCATTCTCTGAAGGTTTGGCTGCAAGAACAATCTTTGACAGCTGGTTAACCGACACATCTACAGCCATCACTCCCACGCGTTCGCCACTCTTATCAATGATAGGCAGACAGAAGCTCACCAACGAAATATTCTCTGTATCGTCGCCTGTCAAAGGGTCAGTCCAACCTATCCATCCACTTTTCATCGTTTCGGTATACCACGACTGCTCAGTATAAGTGCGATTAGTGAACGACGTAGTCTCTACAAGTTCAGTCTTAAATTCATTTGCTGTGTTTTTACGATGTACGTAGGCCATAAACAGATCGGTACCAGAATAATAGCCCGGTTTGAAAGCAAAGGCACAACCTATGATGTTTGGATTACTCTCAACAAGCTCGCGGGCATAGGTAAACATGCGCTGCTTATCGTCGAGATGTGTCAGCACGTCATGATACACATTGCCAGCACCCTGCTCAACACTCAGCAGAATGTTATCGATGTCCAATATGGTTGCATCGAGCATCAGGCCAGCATCACGACGCGCTTCCTCGCTCAGAGCCTTATGCGAGTAGTATGTAAGCACGCCAAGCGTAAGCAGCAACAGCAACAATATCTCGGCAGCTAACTGTACATTTAGTCTGAATCTTCTACGCATGATCTATACGTCTGCAAATGATAAACACGATGATAATGCCGATTAACGCCAACAGAGCAAGAGCCAGGCCGATATAAATGAAAGGCTTGTTCAAATCGCTGATAGGCGCAACAATGGCCAATGTCCACTCAAGGTTCTCGATACTGCCATAGAACACTCTTGAGGGAACGCCATCGATTTCCATATCAATAATACCAGTTCTGCCCTCCTCTATATCTTTAAGCATCTTTTTATTTTTGATGGTGAAAGACTTATCAGCCGGATGCAACAAGCAGGTTCCGTCTTTAAAGAATGCCACAGCATAGAACTCGAAATCGCGCATAAACTTGAAACGACTGAACTGCGGTGCATAGCGGCATCGGTTAACAATACGATCAAGTTCGCTGTTAAGCCACTCGAAGGTGATGTCGGCTCCACACACGCAGGCTAATTTGCCGTCAAGGGTGTACAGAGGCTTTACAAAGGTGCAGTAGTGACCACTGATGCTTGTGCCATCGTAATAGAAATAAGGATCGCTCCAGAATGACATCTTTACGTTTCGGGCACGTATATACCAAGGCGACTTGGTGTAATCATGACGAGCAGAGCCTACCTGAGTAAGAGAATAGCCTGTGGAGTCGTTATGATGTATATAGGGTTCGAACCAGATTCCCTTCTGGGGAAAGAAGTTTGGCTCGAAGGCTGCGAAGTAGCCACGCACGTCGGGATTAAGTTCCGCCTCACTCTCAAGTGCATGGATGGCCGCCTCTGGTGAATCAAGGCGTTTTTCAACTTCATTGAACACATTATTGGCACTCATCTCAATGCGCCCCAAGGTTCCACCAAGCTGTGCAGAAACAGAGTTCTGAACACCCGAATAGCGCCCCTGAGTTTCAACACGCATAGCCGCGCTGAATGTCAGATAAGAGATGCTTGTTATTAGTAAAATAACAATACTCAACGAAATGAGTATGTACCATGATCGTCTCTTCATGATAAAAATTTATTTTAATAGCCTATTAATGATGCAAAAATAAGGTTTTTCACGATAATATGCAAGGTAACACATCAGGTTTTAACATTTATTAATCCACTCACCTCTTACTTCTCGAAAAAAAAAATTCCCTGCAGCTTAATTAGCTACAGGGAATGACTTATCTTTTAAAATTCTTTCTACTCTTAGAAGAACAGATAGCGGTTATCCACTACGCCAGCCTTCTGATAGAGCTCCTGCATGAACATGCGAGCAGCCTGAGTGGCCTGCATCTGGAGCTGCTGCTCGGTCTGAGCGGCATCGAACTTAGCACCCTCGCGGTTGCTCTTCTTGAGCACCTTGAAGAGGTAAGCACCACCGTTACCCTTAACAACTGACTTGCTGAACTCACCAGCCTTAGCTGCTGCTACTGCACCAGCAAGAGCGGGCTCTGAAGCACCAGTAGCCTGAACGAATACAGGAGCAGTGAATGTAATCTGATTTACAGAATCGATGCGAGCGCCCTTAGCCTTAGCTGCAGCAATATCATTTACGCCAGCCAGCTTAGCCTTGATCTGCTCGAACTTCTTGTCGCGCAGAACCTCAGCCTTCAGCATATCCTTAACACTGTTGATGTCGCGATAGCCAACAGGATTAATCTTGGTGAGGGCTACAACCAACAGGTGGTCGTTGTTACCGCACTCGTACAGAGGACTAACCTCGCCAGCCTTAGCATCGAAAATCCACTTCATAGTCTCACGTGTAGAACGCAGACCAGCTACGTTGTGCTCGTAGTTGAAGAGATCCTGACGTGGAGTAACCTTGAAACCGAACTTGCCGGCATTCTTCTCCATATCCTCGATAGTCTTGTTCTCGCTTACAAACTGGCTGAACTTATTGTATGCCTCAGAATATGTAGACTTAGAGAAGTCGATGGTGTGCTTAACAACAGCTACATCATACTTGTCGACCATAGCCTTACGAGCTGTTACCTGGAGAATGATGTTGCCCTGAGCAAACTCGAGGTTCTTAACATCGTTTACAGCCAGATTGTTGATGGTGTTGAGATAGTTCTTCGACTCCTCGTCCATGGTGTTGCTGTTCTCGTACATAGCAGAGGTGAGCCACTGCTTAGTACCAGGCTGACCATACTTCTGAGCGATAGTCTCGAAATCGGCACCACCCTTAAGAGCTGTGTAGATGCTATCAGCAGTCTTCTTAGCTGCCTCTACAGTAGCACCACCAACCTGAATCTGACGATACTCGATAGAGTCAGGCATCTGAGTCTTAGAGATGAGCTTAACAACGTTCAGAGTGTTATCGAATGCAGTCTCGAATACTGCTGAAGTCTGACCAACAGCCATAGAATCGAGCTTAGCAGCGATGTCAGATGGATAAGCACGCTTGGTAGCTGCAAGACCAGTGTAAGCGAACTGTGACTGAGCCTTACGAACCACCTCAGCAGGGTTAGCACCGCTCTGGAGCTTCTGAGCTGCATCGTTCATGGTGGTCATCAGTGCCTTGCGGTCGGCAGCTGAAGCTACAACCTGGAAGTCAACATACTTGATGTCGCGGCTCTCTACGTCCTGCTTGAACATCTCCTTGTGCTCCTCGTACTTAGCCTTCAGATCCTTATCGTCAACCTTTACATCGTTGTCGTTGATTGAAGAGTAAGCGATAGAAGCAAGCTGGATGTCGCTCTCTGTGTTCTGGCCATCGAAAGCCATCTTAGCTGAGATAGGGTTCGAGATCAGACAGTTGCTGAGAAGTGACTGATACTTCTGAGCCAGAGTCTGAGTACGCAGCTGCTTCTCGATAAACTGCCAGTACTTATAGATGGCCTGATATGACTCAGCGAGCTGTGGGTTGTTACCAGCCTTCTTATAGTCATCAAGGAACTTGGTGAGCATGGTCACATCGAAACGACCAGTCTGCTGGTTAACGAATGGAGACTGCATCAACATAGGGTTGGTGCCCTCCTTCATGATGTTCTGGAGCTCCTCGTCGGTAACAGTAAGACCGAGTTTCTCAGCCTCATTCTTGATGATCTGCTCGTTAACGTACTGACTCCATACCTGATCCTTAATCTGGTTGAGCTCTTCCTCTGAGAAGTTCTCACGGTTCTGGGTGATCTTCAGAACGTCCTGATACTCATCAACAAGAGCCTGGAACTCCTGAACATTGATTTTGTTTCCTAACACTTCGCCAATCTGCTGACGCTGCTGGTTCTTGGTTGCTTCGCAAGAACGGAAAGCTTCTTCAGCAATGAAGGCGAAAAGGCCGAGGCCAATAATGCAAACGAGGGCTACGCCTCTTTTACGGATTTTTCCTAATGCTGCCATAATATATTTAAATTTTTAATTATTATTCATAAAACGGGTGCAAAATTAATAAATTTGTTCGAAACAACGAAATTTTTTCTAAGAAAAATAGTCTATTCGACAATGTTTAATCGCACCAACTCTATTTTTGTTGCTGTATTCTTTACAATTTTGAACTCTCGTAGCGGTCTATCTTTACAACCTCATTGAGTTTTGGGAACGACTGATATTTGTGCAGAATAAGTCCGCCAAGAGTCATATATTCATCACTTTCAGGAAGGTCGAGGTCGAACATCTCGTTGATTTTCGTTATCTCAAGTCGGGCCGACAACATATACTCGTGGTCGTTAAGTTTCTTGGCCACATGATTCGTGTTGTCGTGCTCGTCCTCAATCTCGCCTGTAATCTCTTCCATGATATCCTCGAGCGATACCAGTCCGCTGGTACCTCCGAACTCATCTACAACCACAGCCAGCGAGCGTTTCTGCTGCATCAACTGCGCCATCAGCTTAGAGGCCAGCATGGTCTCGGGCACAAACGATATCTCACGTATAATACCCGCCAAATCGGTTGGATTCTTGAACATGTCGGATGAGTGGACATAGCCAATGACATGGTCGATATCTTCGTGATAGACAAGTATTTTGGAATGGCCACTCTCGATAAACATCTGCTTGAGTTGTTCAATGGTCGAAGTATCCTCAACTGCATCAATCTCGGTACGAGGCACCATACAGTCGCGTATCTTGGTTTCCGAGAAATCAAGGGCGTTCTGGAATATCTTTACCTCTTCCTCGATATCGTCTTCATTGTCAGCGTTATCGATACTGGTCTGCACCAGATAGTCGAGATCTACCTTGGTAAATTCCTTCTCTTCGCCACTGCTTTTCATACGTATGCCCACCAGGCGCAACAAGCCCTTTGACAACAGGGTGGCAAAGCGTGAGATGGGATATAACACCACATAGCATATCCACGCAGGAACAGCAAACACAGTAAGCAGCGTGTTAGGATTGTTCTTGAATATGGATTTGGGCAGAAACTCGCCTGTAAACAGCACCACAAGTGTCGACAGCAACGTGTCGGCCGTCACCCTCATACCGTCGCTAAGTGATGCAAACAGCGTGGAATCGAAAATTTTAGCGAACAAGATACCATAGATAACCAACGAGATATTGTTGCCCACCAGCATGGTAGAAACAAAGTTGTTGGGGTGCGAAAAAGGCAGAGAACAGCATCGAAACCAATAGTCCTATAATCAGCGACGTCATCGTCCAGTCCTCCTGTGTTTCTGTAATTGCTGGCGCATAGGCTGCTGCGGAGCCTGTGCTGTATCCTTCTTGGCCTCCTGTTTATCCTTACCTTCGTCCTTGCTCTCGCCAGTCATATCCTCGCGTGTAAACGATCCCTTAGAGTTCGACACGGTGTAGTGCGTCATACGCTCGTCCGACAGGAAATAAGTACCTTCCATATTACGCTCAGGAGTGGTTACCTTTGAGAACACATTCGAATAAAGCTCATGACGTATGCCATCCCAGTAAAGTTCTTCGCTTTCGTAAAGAAGTCCGTTGATGTTACGTATCTTTACGCGGCCACGAAGATGCCAAAGTTTCTTCTGGTCGTAATACCACGCAGTATCGGCCTGGATATAAGCCTGAACATGGAATTTCTCGTCGAACTGTTCAAAGAATACGCCCTTCTCGAATGTCCAGCGCGAAGGATTCTTAACGGTGTTCACATCCCAGCGCTCAGTGATGATTTTATATTTGATAACACCACTGTCGCTGATAAGTGTATTCACACCATACGACGTCATGACCGATGCTGAATCGCGGTCACGAATGGCAGGCGCAGTATGTTCCTGGACATCAGTACAAGCAATGAATAGTGAATAGTGAACAGTGAATAGTATCACATAAACTATCCCTTTCATGTTTTTCACTATTCTACCTTCCACTTTGCAAACCATTTCTCGTTGAAAGTAAATCCGATATTCAGACGGAACATGTTTTCTTTAATCAGGTTATCGGCAGAGCGTCGAACAAACTGACCGCTGATATGAAGCACAGAGCGGTTGTTATAGCCATTGGCGATGGGGATACCAAAACCAAGACTTGCAGAGAACTCCTTGGGACCTTCCTTACCATTTATATAATAATAAGGTGTTACCATTCCTACACCTGCACGATACTGAATACGCTTAAACACGCTGCGAGCCATTGGGTTGGGAGTCCACTCGCCACCCAGATTCAAGCGGTAGCTATCCTTGAGCAGACCTGACTTCAAGGCATAAACACCTTTATCATATGAAGGGAAGTCAACACTACCCCACTTCTGAATATGCAGATCGGCACCTACGCGCAGGTTCTGAGCATGATGATAAGCTACACCGAAACCGAATGTGGTAGGTATTTTCAGTCCGTCTGAAATCACATAGGTTGTTGTATCAGCCTTCGAAATGGATGTCTTCACGTTGGCTATCAGACATTCTGGGTCAGACTTGAGAGAATGACCAGGCGACCATACGGCAGCCAGCGTGAGATAATCTTTCTTATTGAGTGGCAGATCAAACTGCACGCCGAAGTCGAGTTTATAGCTGCTGATGTCAGCTCTGTATTCCTTAGCAAGTACACTGAGGTTCGACGACTCTACCGTGGCCATAGAGCGGCTGTAGTCGCCCCACAGGTACGAGAGGTTGAATCCCACAGACAAAGGCTTGATAGGACGGAAACCAGCACCGATATACATCTGATGCAGACCACCTTCGCCTGAGTACTGAGAGGCTACTTCTGTTTCATCTCTATCGTCAAGTATACCTGATTGAAGATACTCATATCCGATATTAGAATATGGCAGTACTCCAAAAGAAACACCAACATTCTTAAACGCACGGAAGAGGGCTGATACGTAGTCGAAGCCACCGCTCTTGCCGCTGAACTTCTTACCATTCTCACTATAATTGGTTATCTGACCTGACATACCTGCGTCGAAAAGGAATGTAAGCGAGTCGACAGAAGAATACGATGCAGGGTTCATGGGGTTAACCTCATTACCGCGGTGCATACCAAGGCCTACGCCATTCATACCCTTGTTGAAACTTACACTCTGGTCAGTCAAATCGCCCAAGCCAAACTGGCTGTAGGGTGAGTTAGTGGTGCTCTGAGCAAAAGCCGATGTCGTTAAGGTTGCCAAAACGAAACTGGCGAGAATCTTATTCATATTTTATATTTTAATTCTATTGAAAAACATTTCAGCGTGCAAAATTATCAAAAAAAAACCGAAGTTATGGCTTTTTCTTCAAAAATATAAGTTATTTTTGCATCGTGAAACATTTAGAAAAGAAAATTAAGAGGTTCTTGACTGTTGCTATCTTACTGACAGTCAGCAACATAAGCCCCATATTTGCACAAAATGATGCAAAACAGGTTTATTACGGTTCCGACTCCATCGAACACAAATTCGACCCGATGGACTCGGTTGAGGTGAGTTTATTGACATGTTCGCCCCACGAAGAGATCTATAGTTTGTAGATTTGTGTTCGGACTAACCGACTATGAGTTGGCAGCCTACCCCTACGACACCTTCTGGCCCTACTACCAGAAATGGGACAGCAGCATTACCGAACAGGTGCTAAACCTGACCAACGACGAGAAACGGCAATTGCAGCAGGCACTGATTGAGAACCTGAAACCTGAGAACAAGGTGTATCGTTACAACTTCTTCTACAACAACTGCTCTACCAAGCCACGCGACATTGTTGAGAGCTGTATCAAAGGAAAGGTGATATACAATGAGCGCGAGGACTTTGCACCCACCTTCAGAGAGATGGTGCGCGAATGCAACCGCTATCATGCATGGTCGAAATTCGGCAACGACATGCTGTTGGGCGTGAAAGCCGACATGAAGACAAGTCGCGAGGAACAGGAATTCCTGCCACACAACCTGATGTACGATGTGGCGCGCGCACAGATCTACGAGAACGGCACCTATCGTCCGTTGGTAAAGGAAGAACGCTTACTGGTTCCACCAGGGGTGCACAAATGGGGCTTCGGTCTTGGCATTGGTCCCTACGAGGCGTTCACTTTATTACTGTTGCTGTCGCTAGGCATCGCCCTCTACGAATGGCGCAAAAAGAAGATTGCCCGCTGGTGGGACGTACTGCTGATGACTGTTCAGGGTCTGGTAGGCGTAATGCTCACAGTGATGATATTCTCACAGCATCCTACCACATCGCTGAATCTTAATATATTGCTGTTCAACCCACTGCCGCTGCTGTTCATTCCAGCCATCATCAAAGGCAGGCGCAACACTTGGCGCAAGCTGCAACTGGCCATGCTTCTGCTGTTTGCCATTGGCGGCATTTTCCAGAGCTATGCCGAGGGCATGTGGATTGTGGCATTATGTTTGCTGATACGACTTAAGAAATGA
>ONAK01000044.1 GCA_900315765.1 uncultured Prevotella sp.
TCTTTTGTTTGCTTGTCAGGTGGTGTTCCTGATTTGCGGGTGCAAAGGTACGGCTTTTTTTTGAACTACCAAAACTTTTCTAGAGAAATTTTCATTTTTCATGCATTTTTTATACCACTTTTGATTTGCATCAATTTTGAATATACATACACATTATTATATATTATATAAGGGAGACGGCACAATCCTCAGGCACAAGGACTGCACTCTTACAACGAGAGGACTGCAATCCTCTTACGGGAGGATTGGCAAAAACACGTTAATTTGTAATAAAACGATGGCAGTTTACAAAAAAATACGTACCTTTGCACCTTCAAGAAGTAAATAGTGAATAGTGAAAAGTGAATAAGTATGTCGACGATATTACATATTGAAACCAGTACGGATGTATGTTCCGTTGCCGTTTCGGAGGATTCGCACGTCATCTTCCAGCAGGAGGATCATAGCGGTCCCAATCACGCAGAGAGCTTAGGCACTATGGTTGACGAAGCTCTATCGTTTACCGATAATCATGCAATACCATTTGATGCAGTAGCTGTAAGTTGTGGTCCTGGTTCATATACCGGATTACGTATTGGCGTTTCGATGGCAAAGGGAATCTGCTACGGCAGAAACCTGAAGCTGATAGCTGTTCCAACCTTGGAACTGTTGTGCGTGCCAATATTGTTAAGAGAGATTCCCGAGGAGGATGCCCTACTCTGTCCGATGCTCGATGCTCGCAGAATGGAGGTTTATGCAGGTATCTACGACCGAGCTCTGCGCCCAATCCGTGAGATAGGTGCAGATATCGTGACCGAGGAAACATACAAAGAGTATCTCGACAAACACCCCGTATACTTCTTTGGCAATGGAGCCAAGAAATGTATGGAGACCATCAATCACCCTCATGCACACCTGATAGAGGACATCGAGCCACTGGCAAAATGGATGCAGCCTCTAGCAGAAAAGCGTCTTTTGAACAATCAGACAGAAGATGTGGCATACTTTGTACCATACTATCTGAAGGACTTTGTGGCAAAGCTTCCGAAGAAACTTCTTTAGTGAAGAGTGATTAGTGAATAGTGAATAGTGAAGAATTTATGGAGATAAAAGGATTAGATTACAACACTCAACGTGAGAAACTTGTCATGTCGGAGTACGGACGCGAGATTCAGAAGATGATAGAAATCGCCTGCGAGCTGCCTACAAAAGAGGAGCGACTAAAGTGCGCATACACTATCATCAAACTGATGGAGACAAAGAACCCTCAGCTGAAAGAGAATGACGACTTTGAGCAGACCCTTTGGAATCATCTGTACCTGATGAGTCACAGAGAGCTTGAGATAGACTGGCCTTTCGATATCAGCGAGGCCGACAGCATCCTGTCAAAGCCAAAGCCAATGAGCCTGCCAAAAGATGGTGTTAAACTGCGTCACTACGGCAGACTGATAGAAGAACTTTTTGAGAAGTTGAAGACAATGCCCGAAGGAGAGGAACGCGACGCTCTGGTAAGATATACAGCCAACCAGATGAAGCGCGACCTTATACAATACGGTCACGGCTATATGGACGACGAGCGTATTGCTGATGACTTGGCGCGCTTTACCGATGGAGCGATTCAGATAGACCTCAGCACATTCAAGTTCGAGAAAGTTTCGGTTAACGAAGAAAAGAAAGGAAAGAAAAAGAAATAACCTATATGGCATCATTTATCATCGAAGGCGGCCATCTGCTGCAAGGAACCATTACGCCACAAGGCGCAAAAAACGAGGCTCTGCAGGTCATCTGTGCCTCTTTGTTGACAGAGGAAGAGGTTATCATTCGCAATATTCCTAATATTCGCGATGTTAACAACCTCATCCAGCTGCTGCGTGATATTGGTGTAAAAGTAGCGAAGAAGGAGGAGAATACCTATTCCTTCCAAGCTGATGAGCTGAACCTGGATTACCTGCAGAGCGATGAGTTTGTACAAAAGTGCGCTGCTCTGCGAGGTAGCGTCATGATGATTGGTCCACTATTGGCCCGCATGGGCAAAGCCATCATCACCAAGCCTGGCGGCGACAAGATTGGTCGCAGAAGACTTGACACCCACTTCCTGGGATTCCAGAAACTCGGCGCCACATTCAACCGCGTAGAAGGTCGTGACGTGTACGAGATTTCTGCCAAGAAACTTAAAGGCTCGTATATGCTGCTCGATGAAGCTTCGGTTACCGGAACAGCCAATATCATCATGGCAGCAGTATTCGCAAAAGGCACCACAACAATCTATAACGCCGCTTGTGAGCCCTATCTGCAGCAGCTTTGTAAGATGCTGAACCATATGGGAGCACGTATCAGCGGTATCGCATCAAACCTGCTTACCATCGAAGGTGTTGACAAACTGCATGGCACCGACCACATGATACTACCAGACATGATCGAAGTAGGATCATTTATCGGCATGGCCGCCATGTGTGGCGATGGCGTCCGCATCAAGAACGTAAGCGTAGCAAACCTCGGAATAATACCCGACGCCTTCCGCAGACTGGGTATTAAAATAAAAGTTGAAGGCGACGACCTTTGGATTCCCCGTCAGAAGCACTATGAGATACAGTCGTTTATCGATGGAACTATTATGACGCTGGCCGATGCACCTTGGCCAGGACTGACTCCCGACCTGCTGAGCGTACTGATAGTAGTAGCTACTCAGGCTCGCGGTTCGGTATTGTTCCACCAGAAGATGTTTGAGAGCCGACTGTTCTTTGTAGACAAACTGATAGACATGGGTGCACAAATCATACTCTGTGACCCACATCGCGCTGTGGTTGTAGGTCACGACCGTAAGATAACACTGAGAGGTGGGCGCATGTCGAGTCCAGACATCCGTGCCGGTATCGCTCTGCTGATAGCCGCCATGAGTGCAAAAGGAACCAGTCGCATCGACAACATCGAGCAGATAGACCGCGGCTACGAGAACATCGAAACCCGTCTGAATGCTCTTGGCGCCAACATTGTGAGAGGTGAGAAGTAAGAGATATGATACGACAAGAAGAAGTATATAAGATAGGTAAGCTGGGCAAGGCGCACGGCGTGAAGGGGGAGATCAGCTTTCTCTTCGATGATGATGTATTCGACCGCACCGATGCCGACTATCTGGTACTCGACATGGACGGCATACTTGTACCTTTCTTTATAGAAGAGTATCGTTTCAAGACCGATGACAATGCACTTATGAAGTTTGAAGGTATCGACACCCAAGAGCGAGCCAGAGAGCTGACCGGTTGCGAGGTATACTTCCCTCGAGAGATGGCTGAGAACGATAACGAGCAGTTATCATGGGCCGCCATCGTAGGTTTCGAGCTCATCGATGCCAATACTGGAAAGAGTGCAGGCAGCATAGCATCGGTAGACGACACAACCATCAATATCCTTTTTGAATTGGAAGACGGGAAACTGATACCCGCTTCAGAGGATCTGATTACAAATATTGATACAAAGAAACAACAGATATTCATTCATCTGCCGGAAGGCATCTTGGAACTTTGAAAAGGTGAAAAGGTGAAAGAGTGAAAGAGTGAAAAAGTAAAAAGGTAAATATATGAAAAAGCAAATAGCCATACTTGGCTCTACGGGGTCGATAGGAACTCAGGCACTCGAGGTTATCGAGGAACATTCAGACCTTTATGAGGTTTACTGTCTGACTGCTAATAATAAAGTAGAGTTGCTGGCTGAGCAGGCTCATAAATTCAAGCCCGCCGCCATCGTCATAGCTAACGAGGCTCGCTACGATGAGCTGAAGTCGCTGATGAGCGACATGCCTGACGTGAAGGTATATGCCGGAGCCCAGGCTCTGAACGAGATAGTAGAAGCTGGTCCAATCAACATGGTACTGACTGCCATGGTGGGATTCGCAGGTTTGAATCCAACCATTCATGCCATCAAGGCAGGCAAGACCATCTGTCTGGCAAACAAAGAAACACTGGTTGTTGCCGGTGAACTTATCCTACAGTTGGCCCAGCAGTATCACACCCCTATCCTGCCAGTAGACAGCGAGCACTCAGCCATCTTCCAGAGTCTTGTAGGCGAGGATCAGAACCCTATAGAGAAAATTCTACTGACAGCCTCGGGCGGTCCTTTCCGCTTGAAGTCGATGGAAGGGATTGCCCACGTGACCAAGGCCGATGCGCTACGCCACCCAACATGGGATATGGGTGCAAAGATTACTATCGACTCAGCATCGATGATGAACAAGGGTTTCGAGGTTATCGAGGCCAAGTGGCTGTTTGGAGTTGATGCCAAACAGATTCAGGTACTGGTTCACCCACAGTCGATAGTACATAGTGCCGTACAGTTCCAAGATGGTAGTGTAAAAGCTCAGCTTGGTGTGCCCGATATGCGACTGCCCATACAGTATGCCTTCTCGTTCCCACAGCGTCTGCACCTGAGCGGCGAGCGTCTCGACCTGTTTAAGGCGCAGCATCTGGAGTTCTTCGAGCCCGACCTGGAGAAGTTCCGTTGTCTGGCATTGGCTTTCGAGGCTATCGACAAGGGAGGTAACATGCCATGTATCGTGAATGCAGCCAACGAGATTGTGAACCGTGGGTTCCTTGAGGATAAGTGCGGATTCCTGCAGATGGGTGATATCATCGCCGAGACCATGCAGCGCGCCACCTTCGATAAGAACCCCAGCTACGACACCTACATCCAGACCGATGCCGAGGCCCGTCGTATCGCTACAGAACTCATGGGAAGGTAAAAAAGCAAAAAGGTAAAAAAAGAAAAATGGATATATTTTTAATTAGACTATTACAGTTCATGCTGGCCATTGGCCTGCTGGTGCTGCTCCACGAGGGTGGCCACTTCTTCTTTGCCAAGCTCTTTGGCATCCGCGTTGAGAAATTCTATCTCTTTTTCGACCCCTCCATCTGGAAGTGGGACGGCAGTCTGTTCAAGTTCAAGCCAAAGAACAGCGACACGCAGTATGGTGTAGGTTGGCTGCCACTTGGCGGTTACTGTAAGATTGCCGGTATGATAGACGAGAGTTTCGATACCGAGCAGATGAAACAGCCCGAACAGTCTTGGGAGTTCCGCAGCAAACCCGCCTGGCAGCGCCTGTTGGTGATGATTGGCGGTGTATTAGTGAACTTCCTGCTGGCATTGTTCATCTACTCAATGATTCTGTTCTACTGGGGCGACACTTACATCCCCACCAAGAACATGACTCTGGGCATGAAGTTCAACACCGAAGCCAAGCAATATGGTTTTAAGGATGGTGATATTCTGATAGGTACAGAGAAGGGTGAGTTCAAAGACTTCAGTGCCGATATGTATCGCGACCTGAGTGAGGCCACCCGTGCCGATATTATCCGTAATGGTAAGGCCATGAGTATCAGTCTTCCTGGCGATATCAACCTGCTGGGTATGCTTAAGGCAGAGCCCTCGTTCGTTCGTCCACTGATTCCTGCTGTAGTAGACAGCGTAATGGCTGATTCGCCAGCTGCAAAAATAGGACTCCAGAAAGGTGATAAGATTGTAGGCATCAACGGCAAGCCCGTTGACAGTTATAATGAGTTTACTGATCAGCTCGGTGTACTTGAGGACATGATGACTGATGCAAAAAGTCAGGCCGACAGTCTGAAGATTCGTACGGCCACCATCGTCTATGCCCGTGGCGAAGCACAGGACACAGCCACCATTACACTCACCCCAGAACTGAAGCTCGGATTCTATGTACAGACGATTACAGGTCTTTACAAACCAATAACCAAAGAATACGGATTCTTTGAGAGTTTCCCTGCAGGTATTGCCTACGGTTGGAACGTACTGAAGGGTTACGTTGGCGACATGAAGTATGTGTTTACTGCAGACGGAGCTAAGTCTATAGGTGGTTTCGGTGCTATTGGAAGCCTCTTCCCACCCATGTGGGATTGGTATCTCTTCTGGAAGATGACCGCTTTCCTCAGCATCATTCTCGCCTTCATGAACATCTTGCCAATCCCTGCTCTTGACGGAGGACACGTGTTGTTCCTGCTTTATGAGATGATTACACGCAGGAAGCCATCGGAGACATTTATGATCCGAGCAGAATACGTAGGATTTGGACTGCTGATTCTCCTTATGGTTGTGGCAAACCTCAACGATATTTTAAGGTGGTTAGGATATATGTAAACTAAAAGCCCCACTAATTGGGGCTTTTTTCATACCTTTACAGCATGTTTACAGTTATGATGACTTTGTTTGCTATTGTGATATTAGGCTATATCGCAGGTAAACTTGAGTATTTGGGAGGTGACTTCGACAGACAGCTATCGAGATTGGTGATTAACATCACCTGTCCAGCATTGATTCTGTCGTCGGCAATGACGGGCGAGCTGCCTGACAGAGAATATATTCTACCACTATTGTTGATAAGTGTGGTTACCTATGCCGTACTCACAGGTATAGCGTTCCTATTACCGCGCTATATTACCAAGAATAAAGCCGACGAAGGAGCCATCGGTTTTGCGCTGATGTTTGGTAACGTAGGGTTTATGGGATACCCTGTAGTTGCATCGATATTCGGACACGAGGCTGTGTTCTATGCCGCAGTGCTGAATGTGGTAAACACTTTTGCTGTGTTCACCATCGGAACAATACTTATTACAGGCAAGGGCGAAGTAGAAGACAGCCGATTTCAGAAGAAGGTGCTCTACTCTACCCCAATGCTTGCCGCCTACCTTACTATGCTGATTGTAGCACTGAGAATAGATAACATCCCAGAGTTTATCAGTCAGCCGTTAACCATGATAGGTAATATCACCGTGCCCGCTGCACTTATGATTATCGGTTCATCCATGTCGAACTTATCGCTCAAATCACTATTTGGTAATCGTACCGTATATATTACAACCTTATTCCGACTGGCATTACTTCCCATCGGAATATATTACTTGTGTACAGCACTCGGTTTTGCAGGTTTTGTGGTAAATATAAATACCGTTGTTATTGCCATGCCCGTAGCCACCTATGGCACCATACTCTGTTTGAAATACGGCAAGGATACAACCATGATTACTGAAGTAACATTTATTACCACCCTCATCTCGATGCTCTCCATCCCACTATTGGTTTTATTCTTTCTATAAGCAGATAGCTGCAGAAGATAAGGATATAGACAAGAACCACCTGGAGTACACTCGGATGAAGCCCATCGATACTTGCTCCAGGAATAGCGGCAATGCGACTTAAGGCGACATTCAGTAGTTCTACTATATATAATAATATGTACGCGAGGGAAGGAAACACCAGTACCACAATCGATAACCAAAGTATAATCATTGCTGCTGGAATCACAATAAAGTTTGTGAGCAGGAAATAGGTAGAGAAGCGTCCGAAGTAGAAAGCTATCAAAGGAGCGACGCCCAATTGGGCAGAACAACTGACCGTTACCAGCCCCCAGATGCGCTTTATCCATCGATGTTCCATAAGATATTCTGCAGAAAAGACATCATCGAACAATGGAACAAACACCAAGATGGCCAATACCGCCATAAACGACATCTGGAATCCCACATCAAACAACCAAGACGGATTCCACATCAGCATCACAATAGCAGTAAAGGCAAGTGCGTTTATCGACATCTTATCACGATTACCAATAGAAAGAAGCCCGTAGACAGTCAACATCACAGCCGAACGGACCACACTTACCGACATGCCGACAAGAAAAACAAATGCCCAAATAAACAAGATTATAACCAATTGCGACAATGCCGGCCACCGTCGACGAGGCAGGAACAAGGAGAAAAGCATGTAAATAATTCCAAGATGCAGACCACTCAGCGCCAGCACATGCGAGGCGCCACTCACGGAATAAGTATCTTTCAGATCGCGAGTCAAAGCCGACTTATCACCCAGCGACATAGCTGCTACCACAGCATAAGCATCGCCATCAATGCCGTTTTCAGAAAAACGAGCAAGCAGTTTTTCCCGCTGCTGCATGAAATAGGCCTTAGACCTGTCGATGCGGGAAATCGTCTGCGGATTATCCGTAATAGTCTGTTGCCTTTGCATCAGGAACATGCCCAAGAACAAGAAACAAAGCAGGATAGCTAACGACTGTATCATCTTGTATCTCCACAACAGTAGTGCTATCGCCACCATTCCAATCAATATGGGGAGCATAGGAATGGGCAACACCACATAGTGAGCTATGATGATACCAATAATCATACACACAGCTAAACGTAGTAGAGGAGCATTATCCAACAATCTGTTACGCATACTAAGATGCAAAAATACAACTATTTTTTGTATTCTTTGAAAAAACTGTAATTAATTTGGCTTTTTGCAAACTAAATAGTAACTTTGCAGCTGAAAATAAAGAAATAGGAATATATGGAAATGGTAAATATGCCCCTTTGGGCTTGGGTTTTATTCTACATCCTTGTGCTTATCATGCTGCTTATTGATCTTAAATCGTTCGGTAAGAAGGGGCAGCACGAGGTTGGTGTATCAGAAGCACTGAAGATGACCGCCGTATGGATTGGCGTATCGCTATTGTTCTGTGGTGGTATCTATCTGTGGTATCCAGCAGAGCCACATGAAAAGGCGATGGAGTTTTTGGCTGGTTATCTGATAGAGAAATCTCTTTCGATGGACAACCTGTTTGTGTTCTTGATGCTATTCTCGTTCTTCGGTGTGAAGAACAAATATCAACACGAGGTATTGTTCTGGGGAATCTTTGGTGCCTTGGTGCTGCGCAGTATTTTCATCTTCGCTGGTACCGCCATCATATCACAGTTTGAATGGGTACTTGCTGTATTCGGTGTCTTCCTGATATATACAGGTATAAAGATGTTCGGTCACAAAGATGACGAGCATGTCGACCCCTCGAAGAACATCTTTGTGAAACTGTTTAAGAAGTTCTTCCCCGTTACTGACAAGATGCACGAGGATAAGTTCTTTATTATAGAAAACGGTAAGCGCCTTGCCACCCCGTTGTTTATCACACTTTTGGTCATCGAGACTACCGATGTGGCTTTTGCCGTTGACTCTATCCCCGCCGTATTCTCTGTGAGTCGCGATCCGTTTATCGTTCTCACATCAAATATCTTTGCGATTCTTGGATTGCGAGCCTTGTATTTTGCACTGGCAGCGGTGGCAAAATATTTCACATACCTGAAATACGGTCTGGGAATCATACTCAGTTTTGTAGGTATAAAGATGTTGCTCGAAGTATTCTGGCATATCAAAGTGGCCACCCCACTCTCGCTGGCCATCATCTTCGGCGTGCTGGTACTCTCGATGTTACTATCTGTATGGATATCAAGAACTAAAACCAAATAATGATGGAAACCAGATACTACACCAACGATGCTGTAGAACTGCTGAAGGAGCTTATTGCTATCCCATCAGTAAGTAGAGACGAGTCAAAAGCTGCCGATAAGTTGGCTGAATACCTGAACTATTGGGATCTTCCTTTCGGACGAGAGGGAAATAATCTCTGGGTGGGATGCCCTGACTGGGACAACAACCGCCCCACTGTCATGCTGAATGCGCATATCGACACAGTGAAGCCTGTAAGCTCTTGGACTCGCGATGCCTTTACGCCTACCCAGGAAGGAGATATTCTGTATGGATTAGGTTCAAACGATTGTGGAGGAGGCTTGGTTGCCTTGCTGCAGGCATATCGCATCATGCTTCATCGCCATCGCAACTATAACCTGCTGTGGGTAGCCTCAGCCGAAGAAGAAATCTCGGGTGCCAACGGACTGAGTCGTGTACTGCCCCTATTACCCAAAATTGATGTGGCTATTGTAGGCGAACCTACAGGCATGCAACCAGCTATTGCCGAAAAAGGACTGATGGTTATTGACGGTTATGCGCACGGTAAATCAGGCCACGCTGCCAGGAACGAGGGTGTTAACGCCATCTACGAAGCACTCGACGATTTGGTCTGGCTGCGCGACTACAAATTCCGCAAGGTGAGTCCACTGCTTGGTCCCACAAAGATGACTGTCACCGTAGTAGAAAGCGGCACGCAGCATAATGTTATTCCGGATACACTACACTTTATTATAGATGTACGCACCAACGAATTCTATCAGAATGAATACCTGTTCAACTTCCTCTGCAAGAAGATGACCAAGTGCGAGCTTCGCGCCCGTTCTTTCCGTCTGCACTCTTCAGCCATCTCACCAGAGCATCCTCTTGTAAAGAGATGTATAGAGAGAGGCATGCAGCCCTTTGGTTCGCCCACGCTGAGCGATCAGGCTTTGATGCCATTCCCTTCATTTAAGTTGGGGCCTGGCGAATCAAGCCGTTCGCATTCAGCTAATGAGTTTATAAAGATTTCGGAGATAGAACAGGCTATCGAAACCTATGTAGCTTTGCTGGATGGGCTGGAATTACTAGCATAGCTAGCAGAGCTAGCAGAACTAGTATATCTAGCCTTGCTAGATTATCTGGCTAGCCAACCTTCTGGGTTCAGTTTAGCGCTACCATGGCGCAACTGGAACTGCATCAAACCTTCAGCACCCACATGACCAAGTGTCTGGCGGGTGCTTACTTTTTGTCCGCGACTCACGTTGACCGAAGCCAAGTCGCAATATACAGACAGATAACTACCATGACGAACAATCACAACTGTCGTTCCAGCATAGCTAAACACAGCACTCACCTCGCCATCGAAGATACAACGGACAGCAGCACCAGGCTGGCCCTTGATGTCGATACCTTTCTTATCGAGTGTGACATGTCCTTTTACATCGGTAACGTGGTTGGTACCAAAGTGGTTCACGATACGATAGCTTCCAGTGATAGGCATAGGCAATCGACCACGATTGCTCTCGAAATTGCCACTCAACTGACGGTCTTCTGACGATACCGTATAAACGCGCTCGGCCTTCTTAGCCTCAGCCACTTCCTTCTCATGCGCCTTTGCATCAGCAGCAGCTTTACGTTCAGCATCCATTCGGGCTCGTTCAGCATCTGCGGCAGCACGCTCAGCAGCAGCCCTTTCTTCGGCATTCTTCTTTCTGGCAGCAGCAAGCGCTTCGGCCTTAGCCCTTCTTTCCTTTTCTTTGGCTTCGGCTATACGGCGTTCGTTCTCTCTACGGGCGGCTTCGGCGGCGGCCTTCTTCCTGGCAAGTTCCTCGGCCTTTCGTTTGGCTTCAGCCTCAGCAGCCTTTCGTTTTGCTTCAGCCTCAGCACGAGCTTTGGCACGAGCTATCTCCTGAGCAATCAAACGGTCAATCTGCGCATTCAGTTCAGCATCGCGTTTCTTTTGCTTCTCTATAATTCCTTGAATAGTCTTCTGCTGTTTCTGCAACGATGAAACCATCTTCTGCTGCTCCACCTGCTTGCCTTCAAGCGATCTGCGCTCCTGTTCATCCCTTACCAAAAGGTCGTTCTTCTGCCTTTTGGTATCAGTGAGCTCATCATAAGCCTCAGCCACTTGAGCCTTCATCGACTTCACCGCTTCGGCCTGACTCTGCTGATATTTAGCATATTCACGCACGAATCTCATTCGGCGATACATCTGAGAGAGATTCTTGGCACTGAATATAAACATCAGCTGACTCTGCATATTGCGATTGCGATGCATATAGCGCATAGACTTAACAAAGCGCTGTTTACGCTCTGCTAGCTCATTCTCAAGATAATCCATGTGGGCCTCAAGCGTATGGATGTCGCCGTCAAGACGATTGATGTCGTGACGTATCGTATCAATAGACTTACGCTTATCAGCAATCTCATTATTAATAATCAGCAGATTCTGCAATCGTTTCTTTACATCACGCTCATTAGCCTGAAGTTTACGCTGCTGTTCCTCAATCTGTTTACGAACCCTCTGCTGTTCATTTTTCAGACTATTAACCGTAACGGGCTGCTTAGAGGAGGCTGACTTTCTGGTTGTTGCCTTCTTGGTAGTCTTCTTCTTAGCAGTAGTAGTGGTACGCTTATGCGTAGAAGATTTCTTCGCATGCTGAGCTACAGCAGGCGAAGAGAACGAGATGAATGCCATCAGCATCATCACGATACAATTAAAACGGAACACTCTATTCATCATAGAGCCATGAATCGGCGGAGTATCTCATCCACTGTTACCTCACGATATTTGTTAGATACTTCCGTTCTGGCATCCCACTCTGTATCAGAACCAAGATAATTCAAGGTCATACCAAGCTTCACTTCCTTATCAGGAGTGGTAAGTGTAATCTGATGTTTCTTTGGATATACCTTACGGCTGAACACCTCAAACTCTGAATAATCCCAGTTCAGCTGAGTGTTACCATTGAAACGGTCTTTATAAAGGATGTTTGCCATACGGATGACTGCCGTATTCTTACTTGCGAGCCAACTATAGTCCATCTTTCCGTCCTCATAACTGATAATCATGTCGTCACCACTCTCGATAGTAGAGAAGTTTGCATCAGCTATATTCTTAGACAGGATAACAGCATCGCTACCTTGATTGGGCTTGAAGAGTTCGTTCCAGAACAAAGCCTGAAGTGCCGAAAAGTTCAATCCGCTGTTACGCAAGAAGTCAATCTGGCGATAAGGCGCCTTGAGATACTGCTTATTAATACGGTCCATAATCAGCACGTAATCCTTAGTAAACTCCAATCTGCCGGCCTCAACAAATCCGAAAGCCATCAGCTGCAGGCGGATTACATCGTTTCGTCTCATCTTCAGGTTGCCGGTAAGTGTTAACTTCTGCGGGCCAACCTCTACTGAGAACTTTACTTTCGAGGTAATGAACTTTGCCGTCTGCTGATTTTCACGTACCTGACCAAGGAAATCAGTAGCCTGGCGCTGGGCGATTGTTGGCGTAGCATCAACAACCTTCTTGTGCGACTTACACGACACAAGTACTAACGGCAATGCCAATACGGCAATTCTTACGATACTTTTTAGTTTCATTATCTATCTATTTTTTGTTTTATTTTGTCTGCATGTTCTTTAATCACAGAGTTGTCCTGATTCTCGTCCAGGTTCTGAAGCGCCTGATCAATATATATCTGAGCCTCCGAATAGCGCCCTAACATATAGAGAATCCAAGCGTAAGTATCAAGATAGGTAGCATTTTTCGGCTCAGCCTTGATGGTTTTAAAGCTCATCTGCTCAGCCTTGTTAAGCTGCTCACCTGCCTCACTCAGGAAATAGGCGTAATTATTCAGGCAGCCCATATTGTCGTCTTTCCACTGGAGGCATGAGTCGTATGCCTCATACGCTTCTCTTACCAACCCCTTCTGATGCAGTATGTCGCCCATAACAGCATAGAAGTCAGACACGATAGCAGGATCGCTATCCTCCTTGATCACTCCGATACCATTCTTGAAAGCAGAAAGGGCAGCATCCAGACTATCGCGACGATAGAAAGCCACACCTTGATAATAATAGAAGGCCATCTCATCGGGATTATACTGACGGGCCTCCTGACAGAGTGTAATCACCCGTTCCATATCATCATCCTCCCAGGCATAACCGATCAGTTGCAAGCGGGCTGATGAATTATCAGGAGCGATGGCGAGTGCTTTTTCAAGCACCTTGCCGATACTGTCTTTAGGCATCTTCTTAATATTCATATAAGATGCACACAGTATGGCCATATTCTCATCAACTTGCGGCTGTTTCAATATCTTATTGAACAACTGCAGCACCCTTGTGCTGTCGCCACCTGCATTCTCGCTGGCCGAGATCTCCTGGCGCAGCAGATGTATCTTCTCCTCTATCGTCGAGTTCTTGTTCAAGAGCACTCGTTCTGTAAGAGAATCAGCTATCTCCTTATGATTCAAAGCCTGATGATAGGTGCGCAGTGACATCAGCACACGATTGTTATCAGGTTCTTCTTTCAGAATCTTATCATATATCTTGAGCGCCTTCTTCAACTGTCCATTCATCATCAGCGTCTCACCATAGAGCGCCAGATAATTGAAGTCGTTAGGATATTTCTCCGAAAGCGTCTTGATCTCGGCAATGGCTGCTTTCTTGTTTCCCTGACGGGTATATATCTCGCTCTTGGCCACAGAAAGACGCTCATTCTTTCCGTCAATGGCCTCCAAGCGGTTCAATACCTGTACGGCATTATCAAGATCGTCAACCTGCTGATACAGTTGGAAGAGCATCTCCAACAGATCTTCACGCTCCTTATCACGGGCATAGATCTTTTCTACCACAGGTATGGCAGCCTCATAATCCTGCTGACGGATGTAAGCCTGAGCAAGCGTTTCCATATAGGTCTCGTTATCAGGATCGAGCGATGCAGCCTTTTTGATATACTCAAGACTCTTATCCGTATTCTTCAGAGCATTATAATATTGCGCCAAGAAGAACCAGGCCTCAGGCGCTTTGGGATTTATCTCCAAGCAATGTCGCAACAAATCAAAGGCAGCATCATTGTTACCTTTCTGGCGCTGCATCATTGCTTCGAGAAAGAATTCATCATATTGGCGAGAAGCGGTAGAAGTGCTGTCAAGGCTGCCCTGCCCATAGCAAGTCAACCCACTCACAAAAAACGCCATCAAAACGCCTATCTTCTTCATCATGATCTTCACATCTTACGTCTCACCTCACACATCTCACCTCTCACTTCACTCCCGTATGACCGTAACCGCCTTCGCCTCTTTCGGTCTCATCGAGCACCTCAACAGGAATAAACTCACCCTGTTCGTGGCGGGCTATTACCATCTGGGCAATACGTTCACCATCCTCAACAACGAAATCCTCATTCGACAAGTTGATCAGCACAACCCCTATCTCACCACGATAGTCGGCATCGATGGTGCCAGGAGTATTCAGCACGGTGATACCCTTTTTCAGAGCCAGACCGCTGCGAGGGCGCACCTGAGCCTCGAAGCCAACAGGCAACGCGATGTGCAACCCCGTAGGAATCAGTTTACGCTCCAGAGGTTTCAGGGTGATGGGTTCATCTATATTCGCTCTCAGATCCATGCCTGCACTCTGCTCAGTAGCATACTGTGGCAATGGCTGGTGACCTTTGTTTACAACTTTAATTTTCAGCATCTTTTAAAATATTATTTTAATCAATGTGCAAAGGTAGTGCTTTTAGCTTAGAAATCAGCCTTTCATGACCTAATTTTTTGATTTTTTCGTTAATTTCTGCGAAATGTGCTGATACTGCGCGTATTTTTCGTACCTTTGCACCCTGATTATGATGAATTGGCAACAACTTATATCAAACAAGCGTCTTGGTCAGGAGCATCGTCATCCTGAACGACACGATGACCGAACAGAGTTTAAGCGCGATTACGACCGTCTTATTTTCTCTGCTCCGTTCCGCCGTTTGCAGAACAAAACCCAAGTATTTCCCCTTCCAGGCAGCATCTTTGTTCACAACCGCCTTACTCACTCACTCGAGGTGGCAAGTGTAGGTATGTCGTTAGGCAATGATGTAGCCTCGCAGCTCACCAAGAAGCATCCGGAATTAAAGGAAGGTCTATTTCAGGAGATTGGTCAGATTGTAGCTACGGCAGGTCTGGCTCACGATCTTGGCAACCCTCCCTTTGGACATAGTGGTGAGAAGGCCATCCAGTCGTTCTTTACCGAGGGTGCCGGCTACGATCTTCAGCGCCAGGTGAGCCCGATATTCTGGAACGACATGATTCACTTCGAAGGAAACGCCAATGCCTTCCGCCTGCTCACCCATCAGTTCAAGGGGCGCCGTCCAGGCGGTTTTGTCATGACTTATTCCACACTTGCCAGCATCGTAAAATACCCTTATTCTTCAAGTGCCGCCAGTAAGAAAGGTAAGTTCGGATTCTTTGATTCCGAGAAACCTTATTATCGTCGCATAGCCGATGAACTCGGTATTCCTTGTCAATCGGAGATGGGCGAGCCCCTGCGGTACGCACGCCATCCTCTGGTATATCTTGTTGAAGCTGCCGATGATATCTGCTATGAGATCATGGACATTGAAGACGCCCACAAACTTAAAATTATTTCGCATGAAGAAACCATGCGACTTCTGCTTGCATTCTTCGATTTAGATACTCAGGAGCACATCCTCAACCGCATCGAAGACGAGGGTGTTGATGATAACAATGAGAGGATTGTTTATCTGCGTGCCTGCGTGATAGGAAAACTTGAAAACGAATGTGTACGCGTGTTTGTTGACCATGAGGACGAGATACTGAATGGCGAGTTCCAAGGAAGTTTGATCGACCACATCAGCGAATTGCCCCAGAAGGCGTATAAGGACTGTTGCTCGCTGTCGGTAGCCCGCATCTATAAGAGTCGCCCTGTGCTCGATGTAGAACTGTCTGGTTATCAGATTATTCAGACACTGATGGAGCAGCTCATCACAGCCGCCGTTCACCCTGAGCGCTTCTACTCCAAGCACCTGATCAGTCGCGTATCGAGCCAATACGACATCGATGCGCCCGACCTTGAGACGCGTATTATGGCGATCATCGATTATATCAGCGGTATGACAGATGTTTATGCGCTGGATGTTTACCAGAAGATCAACGGCATATCGCTACCTATTATTTAATTAAAGAATGATGAAGAAATTATATATTGAAACGTATGGCTGCCAGATGAATGTGGCAGATTCTGAAGTAGTAGCATCGGTGATGCAGATGGCTGGTTACGAGACCACCGAGACCCTTGATGAGGCCGATGCAGTTTTCCTTAATACCTGTTCTGTTCGTGATAATGCCGAGCAGAAGATTTTCCACCGCTTGGACGCACTTGACGCAGAGCGCCGTAAAGGACACAAGATGATACTTGGCGTGCTTGGTTGTATGGCCGAGCGTGCTCAGCAGGACTTGCTCGACAATCATCACTGCGACCTTGTGGCTGGTCCTGATGCCTATCTATCCCTGCCCGACCTGATTGCCCAAGCCGAGTTAGGTCATAAAGCCATGAACACAGAGCTCTCTACCACAGAGACTTACAAGGATGTTGTTCCACAGCGCATAGGTATTGGTCATAAGATTGGTGGTTTTGTAAGTATCATGCGTGGCTGCAATAACTTCTGCCACTATTGCATTGTGCCTTACACCCGTGGTCGTGAACGTAGCCGCGATATAGAGAGTATTCTCCGCGAGGTGCGCGATCTGCGCGACAAAGGTTACAAAGAGGTGACACTGCTGGGACAAAACGTAAACTCTTATAAATTAGGTGATATCGATTTCCCTGCGCTTCTCCGCAGGGTAGCCGAAGAGGTTCCCACCATGCGCGTACGCTTCACCACCTCGCATCCAAAGGATATGAGCGATGAGACCCTGCGCGTTATCGCAGAGATGCCGAATGTGTGCAAACATATCCACCTGCCCGTTCAGAGTGGTAGCGACCGCATTCTGAAACTGATGAACCGCAAATACACCCGTGAGTGGTATATGGATCGCGTCAACGCCATCCGCCGCATCATTCCTGACTGCGGACTCTCTACCGACATTTTCGTGGGCTATCATTCTGAAACAGAAGAAGATCACCAGCTGTCACTCTCGCTGATGCGCGAGGTTGGCTACGATTCAGCCTTCATGTTCAAATACTCCGAGCGCCCAGGCACATACGCCTCGAAGCATCTGCCCGACGATGTAGCCGAAGAGGAGAAGATTCGCAGACTGAACGAGCTCATTGCCCTGCAGACAGAGATGTCGGCCATTCAGAACAAGAAGGATGAGGGTAAGGAGTTCGATGTATTGGTAGAGGGATTCTCAAAGCGCTCTCGCGAGCAGCTGTGCGGTCGCACTGAGCAGAACAAGATGGTGGTATTCCCCAAGGCAGGTCACCACATTGGTGAGACCGTTCGTGTAAGAATCACAGGAAGTACAAGTGCTACATTATTAGGAGAGGCTCTATGAAAGAATTCATGCAAGTTCTGAAACGGTTTGTGTTACCGTACAAGAAGTATGTTGTTTTGTCGATTGTGTTTAACATCCTTTCGGCCCTGTTGAACATCTTCTCTTTTGCGGCATTGATACCTATTCTTCAGATTCTGTTCAAGACAGGCGATAATGTCGCTGTAACAACCCTGATGGAATGGGGTGATGCCAGTTTTAAGGATGTTCTCGTCAACAACATCTATTATTACATCAACACCTTCATCACCGATATGGGTTCTACCACCACTTTGCTCTTTATCGGACTCTTCCTTATCTTTGCCACCCTGTTGAAGACAGCGGCTTACTTTTTGGCTGCCTCCAGCGTGGTTCCCATCCGTACGGGTGTGGTAAGAGACATGCGCAACCAGCTCTACAAGAAGATTGTTGCCCTGCCACTTGGTTTCTTTACCGAAGAGCGCAAAGGTGATATCATAGCCCGCATGACAGGCGATGTACAAGAGGTTGAGACCAGCATCATGTCGTCGTTAGACCTGATGTTTAAGAACCCCATTCTGATTATATCCTACTTCACCACACTGATTGTCATCTCTTGGCAGCTGACACTTTTCTCGGTCATCATCATCCCACTCATTGGGTGGTTTATGGGTTGGATTGGTCGTAAGCTTAAGGCCCAAAGTATTCAGGCTCAGTCTCTGTGGAGCGACACGATGAGTGTGGTAGACGAGACCTTAGGCGGTCTGCGCATCATCAAGGCCTTCTGTGCCGAAGGTAAGATGCTCGATAAGTTCAACCGCATCAACTCCACCTACCGTCATGACATCATGTGGGTAAATATCCGTCAGAATATCGGTCATCCGCTTTCAGAGTTTCTGGGCACCTGTATGATTGTCATCGTACTTTGGTTTGGTGGTGTGCTGGTGCTTAACGATGGCTCACTCTCAGGCCCCACCTTTATCTATTACATGGTGATACTGTACTCTATCATCAACCCTCTGAAGGAGGTTTCCAAGGTGGGCTACAACATCCCGAAGGGCCTTGCATCGATGGAGCGTATCGACAAGATCCTGTTGGCCGAGAATACGATTAAGGAAGTAGAGAATCCCAAGCATATTCCAAGCTTCGAGCATCAGATAGAGTTCCGCAACGTATCCTTCCGCTATGGCGAGCAATGGGTATTGAGAGATATCAACCTCACGATACCAAAGGGTAAGACGATAGCGATTGTGGGTCAGAGCGGTAGTGGCAAATCCACCCTCGTCGACCTCATTCCGCGCTACTATGATGTGCAGGAGGGTGAGGTGCTCATCGATGGCATCAACGTGAAGGAGCTTGGCATACACGATTTGCGCCAGCTTATTGGTAATGTGAACCAGGAGGCCATCCTGTTCAACGATTCGTTCCGCAACAACATCTCGTTTGGTGTCGACAACGCCACCCAGCAGCAGATTGAAGAGGCTGCCAAGATAGCCAACGCCTACGATTTCATCATGGCCTCCGAAGAAGGTTTCGAGACCAATATAGGCGATCGTGGCGGTCGCCTGTCAGGCGGTCAGCGCCAGCGTGTGTCTATCGCTCGCGCCATCTTGAAGAACCCGCCCATCCTCATTCTCGACGAGGCCACTTCGGCCCTCGATACCGAGAGCGAGCGCCTGGTTCAGGATGCCCTCGAGCGCTTGATGAAGACCCGCACTACAGTGGCTATTGCCCACCGCCTGTCAACCATCAAGAATGCTGACGAGATCTGCGTTCTGCACGAAGGCCGCATCGTGGAGCGCGGCACCCATGACGAGCTGCTCGCCATCGACGGACACTATAAGAAACTTACCGACATGCAGTCACTATAATCAAGTAAAAACCATGTTACAAAGAGTTCTTTATCTTTTGAAGACCTACCTGTTGACGATGCTGTTTTTCATCATCGCCAAGGTGGCGTTCATGCTCTATAACAGCAGTCAGGCGTTCTCTGCCGGCGATGTTCTGGCGGTATTGTGGCATGGACTGAGTCTTGATTTCAGCACGGCGCTCTATATCATCAGCGTACCCTTCCTGGTGTGTGCGGCCTCCATCTGGTTAGGCGGCATCAAGGCGCTACGCATCCTGTTGCGTGCCTACTATCTGCTGATAGCTGTAGCTATCACGCTGGTCTTCGTGGCTGATACCAGTCTGTATGAGTTCTGGTTATTCAAGCTCGACTCCTCGTGCCTGCAGTATCTCGAAACGCCGACCGAAGCGATGGCGAGTGTCTCTCTGGGCTATATCGTTATCCGCATCATCGTCATAGCCGTTGTTTCGGCCCTCATCTGGTGGGCCTACACGCATCCACGTTTCAGCATCACGCGCGGCCGTCATCGCATCATCGAGTCACAGGTAGCCCTGCTTTGCATCCCGCTGATGATTATCGGCATACGTGGCGGATTAAGAGAGTCGACCACCAACATCGGACAGGTTTATTTCTCGCAGAACCAGTTTCTGAATCACTCAGCCGTCAACCCTGTTTTCAATTTTATCGATTCTTTCGATAAGGCTGACGCCGAATATAGTTTCATGAGCGACGAAGCGTGCGCCAAGATGATGAGCGAGCTTTACAACACGCAAAGCATCAACTGCGACACGCTGCTCAACACCCAGCACCCCAACATCATCATTATCCTGTTGGAAGGTTGCGGAGGTGAGTTTACAGAGATAGGAGGCCGCACCGACATCACGCCCAATCTCAACAAACTGGCTAAAGAAGGTATCTATTTCACCAATTGCTACGGCAACACGTGGCGCACTGATCGCGGCACCGTATGCGCACTGAGTGGCTACCCTTCATTCCCCACGCTGTCGGTGATGAAGATTCCCGCCAAATCGCGCTCACTGCCCAACATAGCCCGCACGCTACAAGAAGAACGCGGGTATCACACCTCGTATATCTATGGTGGCGACATCAACTTCACCAATATGCGCAGCTACCTCATCAGTGGTGGTTTCGAGCATCTCACCTGGATGAAGGACTACAGTGCCGAAGAACAGAAGACAGCCCAATGGGGCGTGCGCGATGATATCACCTTCAAGACGCTCTATCAGATGGCCACTACCACAGAGTCGCCATTCCTGATAGGTTTCTCTACCCTGAGCAGTCATTCTCCTTGGGATGTGCCCATCCGTCATTTCGACGACGAGGTGATCAACTCGTTC
>ONAK01000029.1 GCA_900315765.1 uncultured Prevotella sp.
ATGCGAGCCAAGTTGGTGCTGCGATGGGAGGAGCTGGAGCGCGAGAGACTTGGCGACAGACAGCAGTTGGCGCTGCCAAGTCCGCAGAAGATTCTGGCGATGGCCGACAATATAGTTGGCGAGGGATTGCGAATACTGAACGAGGCGGCCGAGGACACTCTGACCGCTACACAGGTGGCCAAGACGTTCAACATGACAACACTCGACTTCAACGCCGTTCTGCGCGACATGGGTATACAATATCGTCGCCACGGACGATGGAATATCAGCGACGACCTGCAAGGCCGCGGCTACACCGCCGATCGCATCCACGTATCTTACTCGCTGAAGGGCGAAAAGAAAATAAAGACCTGCATGACGTGGACCATGGCCGGTCTGCACTACCTGAACGCAAAACTCGGCTATCCTGCTCGACATCAGCAACGAAACGCACCAAGACTTTGATGAACTGCTGATAGAGAAGCGCTCGGCTTCGCCGCTTGGCTCGTCCAAGAATCGCTACGGCGCCATCTGGCTACATTTCGCCGTGCGGCCATCCAATAATCGCCGCAAGGTTAGCCTGATACAGGCGTAAGGCAACCAACAGCACCACTACAGCTTTATCATGTCTGCCCATAACTGACAATGTAAAAAAAACAGCGCCACTCATCACGAGCGGCGCCTTTTCTTTTACTTTACCAACTAATAAACCTAAAACCAATTACTACAAAATTAAAAACCTAAATCTTTTACTCTAACTAAAAACAATATATCTAACGTATCCCAAATTTTCTGCTGCAAAGGTACGATAGTTTCAATAGGAAGACGATAAAAAATGATTCAAACAGTAAAAAAAATCGTTCATTGAAACAAAAATACATGCAATGAACGATTTTTTATTGTGACTGATGATATTACCAGATTCTGCTGAGCTGACGGACTTGAGCCTCGTAATCAGCACCAGACACTGTCAGGGTGTTATAAATGCTCTGGGGGAAGATGAGGTTGGTCATCGACATGGTGCCATTTTCAGTAAAGAGCTCTACTGACGACTGATCTACGTAGATGTCGAGCGTTACAGTAGTACCTGAAACATTCAGAGGGGCTCGCATTGAAGGAACTGAGAATGATCCGTTGAAATTGGTCTTACCAGTAGCTGAGGTGCGATGAACTGTAAGCATGCTGGATGAAGCATTAATATCGATGACGTATTTCTCATCGAACGAATTACCCAGCGTGATGGTAGAGTTCTTATCAAGATTGAGCTTGATTCTAAGCTGATAGGCATCTTTTACATCAAGATTTGAACCTGCCGTCTGCCAACTACCGGCTATCTTATCGATTTCGCTAACTACAGTGTTTGTCAACAAAGGAGTGCCGTTGTAGTTGATAAGTTTCAACTCGCGAGGCAAAGTCATGGCCGAACGCCAAGGCGAACAAGGCACATCGCCAGCATAGCTCCAGTTGTTCATCCAACCAATCAGCAGTTTTCTATCGCCGGTGTTGCTCCAGGTAACTCCTGCATAGTTGTCCATACCATAGTCGAGCCACAGCGGATAGTCGAGTGCATCGGCCTTGAATTCCTTGCCATCGAACTGACCAACAAAGTACATGGTGCCTGAACCCAATACGGGGCCGCCTGGGTTTACACTTACTATAAGCACCCACTTATCGCCAAACTGCAGCAAATCAGGGCACTCCCACTGCAAATCGGGACGACCAGGCAGGTCGACTACGAACGTGCTCAGCTTAGTCCAGGTCTTCATATCAGTAGAGCCAAAGAACTCTATGCCCTTGCTCCAGCCCTTGGCCAGCGACATAATCCATTGCTGGGAATCGGCATGCCAGAACACCTTGGGGTCGCGCTGACGGTCGTCATTATTCTTAATAACGGGGTTGGCGGCGTAGCGTGTAAAGTTCTTACCTCCATCTGTAGAATAAGCCATGCTTTGCTGCTGTCCGGCATCGCCTGCCGAGGTATAGAATGCCACCATAGCGCCTGCACCGAAACCTGCAGTATTGTTATGATCGATGACAGCCGAACCAGAGAAGATATCACCTAATTCATCGCGCGTCAGGGCTACGGCCTGCTCTGTCCAATGAATCAGGTCGGTACTGGTGGCGTGACCCCATGACATATTACCCCAGCTGTTGCCCTGTGGGTTGTACTGGTAGAACAGATGGTAGACGCCATCTACATACACCATACCGTTTGGATCATTTATCCAGTTCTTTGCTGGTGTGAAGTGTATCTGTGGACGATACAATTCGGTGTAACTGCCAGGTGTTGGCGTAGGTGCAGGAGGATCGACAGGCTCCACTGGCGTGGGTGGCTCGGGAGCTGGTTGTTCCTTCTTGGGATCATCACTTGTACAACCAAGAATGGTAACCGCCATTGTAGCGGTTACCATCATTGCAGAAAAGAAATTACAGAATTTCTTCATATAACTCGAAAAACTAATGCTATCTATTATCTTGTCTTCAGATATTCAAGAGAATTCTTGGCGAGAGTAAGGACATTGTCCTGATAGATATTGTTCTTTGGATGAGCGCTCTTGTCAGGAGTACCGTCGGCATTCTTCATAGAGAACTCGCAACCACCGTTACCGATGCAAAGCAGTGTGCCCTTGAACTCAGTATTTCCCTGCTGAGCCTCCCAAACGTTCATCTGGCTAACCCACCATATCTGGCTGTCCCAGGTGCCGAGTGGATATACGCCGAAGGTCTGTGTGCACTGTGTGTAGCAAGCTTCCTCGGTATTACCAATACCTGTCCAGAGTGAAGGAAGATTGAAGAACAGACAGTTGTGGTCTTCAGTCCAACCTGGACCCTTGAAGGCGATAAGCTTGGTATCGGCATTAGTCTCAACCTCAAGACCCTTATAGATAGGATGTGATGAGTGATCCTTCTTGAACTTATGGTCAGGATACAGCTCTACAGCCATCTTCCATACATCGTTGTTGATACCGCCAAAGCCTGTTCCGATAGCACGGTCGTTACCCTTCATCTCGTCAAGACTGATACGGCCGAGATGTCCGGCATAAACTGTAGCATGGCTCCATAGCAGCATGCTTCCACCTTCCTTATACCACTCCTTGATAAATGGTGTAGCAGCCTCTACAATCTCTGGCATAGCAAATACTTCACCTTCGCCAACACCTTCGAGGTCGCGCAGCCAGAACAGAACACGGTATGGATCGATATCGTCGGTGCTCTTTATATCGCCGAAGTAAACGTACTTAGCGGTTGGATAGGTCTCGTGCAGCCACAACCAAGCTGAAGCCTCATCATCATCACCATTCTCTACCAACTCCTCAGGTGTTGCATAAACGCTCAGGAATCCAATAGCGGTCTTACCAATACGGAGTGAAGACTTGGTTGAAAGAGATGTACCCTTCTCATTTTGGGCAACCAGTGTTACATCCCATGTGTCGCCTGTTTCTACATCGCTGATGGTATAGCTGGTTGCAGAACCGCTAAGAGTCTCATTGATGGTGCGCACGCCATTGGTTGCTGTCAGTAAGATAGAAGTTGCATCTACAGCCTTGTTCCATTCTACAAGTGCATCGTAACCACCATCCTTATCAACCTGACTCATCTGTACGCCAGTAATGCTTGTGGCGCCCTCGCGAAGATAACTCTTGATGACACCTGTTGAGAAGTTTGTACCATCAGTAAGTTTGAACACATACTCAAAAGGTACATTAGTTGGTACATTCTTATGGGTATAGCTACTACCACTAACCATCTCGCTTGAAGAGAGTGTTCCATTGCGATAGACCGACACCAACATCTGCGTCACCTGTGCATTGGGTGATGGCCATGTCCAAATATAATCGTCGCCAGAAAGCGAACCTGTTATCTGTGATGCATCGGGAGCGCTGAGCTTCATTGCCTCGCGGTCGATGTCCTTGTCCTGACATGCAGTCAGGACTAAGGCTACCATCGCCAATATAATGAATGATATTTTTTTCATAACTGTATTAATTATCTTCTTAACTACTTAACTTCTTAACTACTTAACTTCTCAACTACTTAATTGTATCCCTTGTTCTGGGTGTAGAGACCAGGCACATAGTAAAGCTGGATATATGGCAGAGGGAAGTACTCATTCTTGCCTGCTGTGAAGTGGGCATCCTTGTAGTACTGTGCATATGTCTGCTTGCCATAGGTTACGTCCTTCTCGGTCTCAAAGAATGCATTCAGTGTCTGAGAAGCAATACCCCAGCGACGAAGGTCGAAGAAGCGGTTGCTCTCCATAGCCAACTCAAGGCGGCGCTCCCACTGCAGGCACTTACGTGCTGTTTCCTTATCCTGGAAGTAAGATGTAGGATAGAGAGCGATGTCACACTGGTCGGCAGCGTATGCAATGTGCTTTGCAACAGAATTCTTAGCGCGCTGACGGATATCGTTAATGATGGTACGTGCCTCTTCAAGAGCACCTGTCTCAATCAGAGCTTCGGCACGCATAAGCATCACGTCGGTATAGCGCAGAACATAGTCGTTCATAGCGAATGCCTGCCATGGGTTGTCGAATGTCTCGCCCTTAGAACGCTGTGGAACTTCCTTCAGAGAAGCATAGTAACCATAGGTGTTAGGTGTACGAGAGTTGTCGGTAGTCATGGTGTACTGAGCCTCGTACTTGTAAGGGAATGTAGGCATACCTACTGTGTGGAACAAACGTGGATCCCACTTCTGTGCTGTTGGAACACCATTGGTAGGATAGGCTATCTCCTTGTTAAAGTCGTCGAACATGGGCAGACCATCCTTTGTCTTAAATGCATTTACCAGGTTCTGTGTAGGCTTGTGGAAGTCCCATCCGCATGACCAGATGCCCCAGCAACCATTCAGCATGTTACTCCAGTTTGCACGACCATACAGTGTATTATCATCCTGATAGTCAGAGTGCTGTACGGCAAAGATGCTCTCCTTTGAGTTCTTATACTCAGGCAGGAAGATATCGCCGAAATCCTCAAGATAGCCATACTGCGAGTTAGCCACCTCCTGTGTGTACTTCAGTACTTCCTGCATATACTGGCTGTTGATGTGGCTTACGCCTGTATTTGCCTCATATCCGTCGCCCCAAGCCATAGTGAGGTAGCACTTAGCCAGGTAGGCAGCTGCAGCTATCTTATTGGCACGTCCGCCCTGAGCCTGCTGTACTGGCAGTACATCGTAAGCAGCCTTAAAGTCGGCCACAATCTTCTGCATCAGCTCATCGTGAGTAAACTCGTTATTAGGAGTCTGCTCCTCGGTGTGGTTCTTATAAACCTCTTCATCAATCCAGGGCACCTGATTCCAAAGCTGAACCAACTTGAAATAGAAATGGGCACGGAGGAAACGAACCTCACCCTCACGAATAGCCTTTGTCTGGGCATCCATAGTCTCGCTGTTGGCCAAAGAAACCAATGCACGGTTACAACGGCTTATTGAACAGTAGAAGTGATACCACAGCTCATCCATGTGGTCGGGAGTAGAAGCTGTCAAAGTAGACCATACCTCTACTGGATGATAGTTTGTATCGGTGGTACCTGAGCCGCCTTTCATAGCGTCGTCGGATGACACATCGCCATAGGGCCAGAGATTAAACGGATAGGTGTACCAGTCATCACCAAGTTTTGCGTAAGCTGCTGTAACCATCTCCTCGGGCTGACTCATGGCCAGATCTTCGCTAATAACGCCCTTGGGGGTCACGTCTATGAAATCGTTGCACGAAGTGAGTGAACCGCAAACGATCAGACCTGCGCATATTGATTTATATATTGTTTTCATAACTCTATAATCTTAATTCTAAATTCTTAACTCTTAATTAAAACGAAGTCTGGATACCAAATGAAATGCTGGTGCTATTAGGATACATCCAACGTGGGTTCTCTGGATCCGAGCAAGTAAGTGAGCTACTCTTAATGGTGAGTAAGTTATGTCCAGAAACGTATACACGAGCACTGGTCATGTTCAACTTGCTGAGCAGACTCTTTGGGATGTTGTAACCAAGCTGTACCTGACGGAGCTTTGCGTATGAGCCATTCTCAACAAAGTAGGTAGAGGTACGGTTTTCGTTGCCTGTATTGTTGGTGGTCAAAGCAGGAATCTTGCTGCTGGTGTTAGCAGTGGTCCATGCACCAAGCATACGGTTACCCTTGTTTGAACCAGCATCGGTAATGCTGTAGAAGTCGGTCTGGAACTTCTGGTCGTTGTAAACGTCCTGTCCAGCAACACCCTGCCAGAACATATTGAAATCGAAGTTCTTATAGCTCAGATCAACATTAAGACCCCATGAGAAGTTGGGTACTGGATTGAAAATCCAAGTCTGATCCTGCTCGTTGATGATACCATTACCATCCAGGTCGGCATACTTCAAACCTCCTACGCGAGCATTATCCTGGCCACTTGCCAGAACTTCATCGCGATTCTGGAACAGTCCGTCAACCACATAACCTACGATTGAACCATAAGGATGACCTGACTCTACAAGGTTTTCCTTTGCTGTGTGAACATACGAACCTGTAGTTGTTTCGGGCAGATAAGTAACCTTACTGCGATAGAAGTCCAGATTACCATTTACATTGTAAGTCAGGCCGTATTCTGTTGTATGACGATAGCCAAGGGCAAATTCCATACCCCAGTTCTTGAGGCTTGGACCGTTAAGCCAGCTTGCACCACCTTCACCCATCGAACCCAAATAAGCAGGGTTGATAAGCATATCCTTTACCTTTTTAATATAGGCGTCGACTGTACCATAGAGTGAGCTGCCGAAGAAACGGAAGTCAAGACCCAGGTTCCACTGTTCAGTAGTCTCCCACTTCAGATTGTTGTTCTGAGCCTGTGTAGCACGGAAACCAGAAGGGAAGATACCGCTGCCAGCCAGATTCAGGTCATAGGCTGTAGACTCGTTGCGTCCACCACCGTATGTAGCTGCATAAAGACCATAGCGAGCATAGTTTGAGATAGCCTGGTTACCAGTCTGACCCCAAGAAGCACGAATCTTCAAATCGTCGATCCAGCTCTGATTCAGGTGCTGAGAAATACGATAACCGAGTGTAGCAGCTGGGAATGTACCGTAGCGGTTGTTCTCACCAAAGCGGCTAGAACCGTCGTGACGGATAGTGAACGAAGCCAGCAACAAATCCTTGAAGTTATAGTCGAGCTTACCGAAGAACGATACCAGGTTGTAGCCCTCCTGAATACCACTTGCGCGCTGTGTGCCAGTAGCAGCATCGGGATACATATAATCGTAGTTCTCGATAGCAAACATCTGTGCGTATGCATTCGACCACTCGTTGATATCTCTGTGAAGCTCCATACCACCCAGTACGATAAATGAATGATCGGTACCAAGGGTGAAGTTATAGTTTGCTGTGTTTGACCATGTCCACTTAACCGATGTCTTGGCGCCCATATTTGCTGATGGAGTAGAGTTATTTACAACATCAGAGTGCCAGGTATATGTTACACTGTGAATATTCTCCGACCAGAGGTCGAGACCGAAGTTTGAACGGAGAAGCAATCCCTTGATGGGCTCAATGTTAACAAATGCGTTACCAAACACACGCCACATCTTCAGGCGATTGTCGCGGTTGTGATACAACTCACGCAGTGGGTTCTGACGGTCGCTCATACCACCTACAGGACCTGAGAATGTTACACCGTCTTCCTCATATACAGGGAGTGTTGGCGACATCTTCAAGGCATTTTCCAGAGGCTGGCAGTCAACCTGATTAGAATATGTAATAGTAGCATTCTCACCGATAGTTACCAACTTGTTAATCTTGAAACTAGTGTTGATACGACCAGAGAAGCTCTCGAAATCGGTGTACTTCAGAATACCCTTGTTCTTCTTATAACCAAATGAGAACAGAGCCGACGACTTATCGGTTGCGTTTGAAATAGAAAGGTCGTAGTTCTGTGAGAAACCTGTGCGAGAAATTTCCTTCAACCAATCGGTATTGCTAAAGCGCATGGTTCTCTTCGAGTTCATGTAGCCGTCGTACAGACCATTTACGGTAAAGCTCTCCATCTGTCCTGTTGCGGGGTTATAGGCAGAGATTGGTGTGCCGCTGCCTGCATGCAGAGTCAAACCGTAGTTGTTGGCATAAGCTTCAGGATCAAGTCCGTCGTTCATAGCTGCCTGAGCCATAGCTGTAGCATACTCGGCTGTATTCGACAAATCCATCATGCTCTGCTTATTGTAGAACTGTGCAGTAAGATTTGCAGAGAAGTCAATCTTTACCTTGTCGCCCTTCTTACCGCTACGGGTGGTGATGATAATCACACCATTGGCAGCACGGCTACCATAGATAGAAGCCGAAGCAGCGTCCTTCAGAACCTGCATCGACTCAATGTCGTTCATGTTCAGTGTGTTCAGATTGGTTGTGGTGGGCACACCGTCGATAACGAACAATGGATCCTGTGAAGAGTTGAACGATCCAATACCACGAATGCGAACGGTACCAGCACCTACAGGCGAGCCATTACTGGTAATAGTCATGCCTGGCACTTTTCCCTGCAGAGCACGCATTGGGTCGGTGTCTGCCGATGTCTTCAGGTCTTTTGTCTCTACTACAGAAACTGAACCTGTCAGGTCGGCCTTACGCTGAGCCTGATATCCAGTTACTACGATTTCTGCCAGCTCCTTAGCATTGTCTTTCAAAGTTACTTGCATGCCATTTTTTGCAGGCAACTCCTGTGTCTTAAATCCAATGTACGAGAAGACAAGCGTTTTACCAGCTTCTACCTTTAGTCTAAAGTTACCATCAAAATCGGTAATCGTACCGTTCGATGTTCCTTTCTCCATTACTGTGGCTCCAATTACGGACTCGCCAGAGGCGTCGACCACGGTACCACTGATCTCCGTTTGCGCGTACATTACAGTACTGGCAAGGAGAGCAAAGAAACTCAGAATCAGTTTTCTTAGTTTTTCCATTGTTGAATGTTTAAATTGGTTAGTACTCATTGTGAATTTGATTTTCTGCAAAAGTACTAACAAAAGCGGCTTGAACCTTTAAAAAAACGTTCAAACCGCCATAAAAAATGTTGCATGTATCAATATTGCGACACTTTTTATAATATTTGTTATCGTTGCGTTTTCAAATGTATTTTAGGCTATTCTCTTAATTCCATCGGCAATTTGCCGAACTGCTTCTTGAAACAATTCGAGAAGTAGCTCGACGAACTGAAACCTACCTCGTATGCTATTTCAGCTACTGTCTTGGTTGTGGTGTTCAGTAGTATCTTGCCTTTCTGTAGTCGCATCTGTCGTAGCAGTTCTACTGGTGAGAGGCCTGTCAGTGTCTTCACCTTGCGGTACAGCTGCACACGACTGATGCCCAACTGCTCGCCCAGCTCGTCCATCTTTAAGTTGGGATTGGACATGCTCTGGTTGATGGCTTCCTTCAGTTGGTTCATAAACAGTTTGTCCTGTGTTGTCAGCTTTACATCTGCTGGTGCTTTCTCTAGTTTGTCGTCAAACAGGTTGCGCAGTTTTCTTCTCGATGACAGCAGATTGTAGATGCGGCTCACCAGCAACTCGGCGCTGAAGGGCTTGGTGAGGTAGGCATCAGCACCACTCTCATAGCCTTCCATCTGTTGGTGCTCTTCGCTGCGGGCCGTCAGCAGGATTACTGGTATGTGGCTGGTGATTAAATCTTCTTTCAGCTGTTTACAGAGTTGCAGACCGTCCATCACTGGCATCATCACGTCGCTTACTATTAGGTCGGGCACGCTCTCACGGGCCAGTTTGAGTCCGCTCTGTCCGTCGCTGGCCTCCAACACGTAGAATCTGTCGGCTAGCAGCGTGCGCAGATAGCGGCGCATGTCATCGTTGTCCTCCACAATCAGTATATTGGGCAGTTCTTCGGCATCTGTCTGATTCAGCATGTTGAGATGCGATTCGTGGACAATGTCTTTCGTTGCCGCCAGGCTCTTTTCGTCGGGCACACTATTATCGCTGACGGTGTTTTGAACTTCACGTCGGAAGTTTAGTACATCCGACACCAGCGACTCCAGTTGCGAAACATTGCGGTCAACTATCTCCAGCAGTTCTTTATCGCTGTCTTTGAGCGTGTTTCGCTTCAACAACTGCTTCAGTGGCCCTGTGATGAGCGTCAATGGTGTCTTCAGCTGGTGGCTGGCATTGGTATAGAATTGTGTCTGTTCCTTGTTGAGCGCTTTCTGTTTGCGATGTGCCTTACGTATCTGCTTTACTGCAAGCCATGTAATCGCGATGGCCACCACCAGCAGCACGATGGCAAACACGCTGGCCCATATAATCTTGCTCTGCACATGGTAGAGCCCGAAGTAGTTGTCTAGTTTCTCTTGTATCACCACCAGGTCTTCGTTCTGGCGCATCAACTCTGTGGCATAGCGGGATATCATGTCCACATTTTGGGGCGTGATTATCAGACTGTTCAGGTAGTTGATGCGTTCGTAAGGTTTCCTGTTCAGGATGTCGAGAGCTAGCCGCACGATTTCTTCGCCGTGGGTGGGGTAGACGCAGGTGCCGGCCAGCCAGCCTTTCTGCACATATTTTATGCCTTCGATGGGCAGCCCGTCAACGCCTATCACCTTAATCTTGTTTTCAAGTCGTGCCTCAACGGTAGCGCGGTGGGCACCCAGAGCCATGAAATCGCTGTGGCAGAATACTACATCGGGTATACGTCCTGCTTCTATTTCTTTCTTCAGAATGTCATGGGTGTTGTTGTCGTCCCAGTTGCCTATGATGTAGTGATAGTTCGCGTCTTGGTGCTGCTTCATTACACGCTCAAAACCTTGGTGGCGCTCGCGTGCTGGTGATGTGTTTTGCAGGGCGGCAATCTCCAGTACGTTGTGTCCCTCCGATTCAGCCGCCAGCTGTACAGCATAGTTTGCTGCCATCTCGCCTATGGCCACATTGCTGCCGCCAATAAAGGCTGTGTAGTCGTTGCTCTCCACCATGCGATCGAAGAGCACTATGGGGATGCCCTTGTCCTTAGCACGCTTCAGGGCTGGGGCTATCTTATAGTCGTTGGGGGCTACTACCAGCAGGTCGATACCGCTGGCCACCAGACTATCTATCTGTCGTATCTGGTCGTCCGACTGGTCGTAGCAGTCTACGATTTCCACTTTCACGTCCTGGTCGAAGAGGTGCTGTGCAGCCAGCATCTCATTGTTCACCTTTGAGCGCCACAAGCCTATTGAACATTGCGATACACCTATTTTGTAGATATGGTCTGGCTTAGAGCATGCTGTCAGCAAGACCATGAGCATCAAAAAAGCCGTTATCTTTTTCATCTTCTACACATTTAATGCTGCAAATATAGCACTTTTTTTTTGTGAAAGATGAAAAAGATAACAGCTTTTTTTAGGATACTATTGATTATTGCTGTGTAACCTTTACATCACTGACGGTGATTGACCCGCCGTAGTTGTTGATACTCCAGCAATTCTTTTGGATACCATAGATGCGCTGGGTATAGCATACTGTGTCGTTGATATACATGACAATCACGCTATTGTCGGTGTAAATATCTATATTGTAGACATTGTCGCTGGGGCGTGCGAAATTATAACCATCGGCAGCCTCGATGAAGCCTTTGCCTTCAGCACCTTCCTGCTCGAAGTTAACCTTGCGTCCATCTTCCCACTCAGGGTTAACTACCATTGTATAGTACTTCTTTGAATCAGTGCCGCGTACAAATGATACACCGAACTTATCCCAGTTGTTCGAAGTCTTTACAGTAAATGAGATGTGATTGGCAGTGCCCAGACGGTTGTAGAGCACGTATGCTCCATCACCGCTAAGCGTACCATTGTTATATCCATTAGACTCCATAACCTTCAAGTCAACGGTCTGATTATACTTGGTTGCCATTGCTGGTACAGCACCAAGCGTAAGAGTGCCATCGCTGTGCTGGATAATCTTGTGACATACCAGTGCTCCACTCCAGTTAGGTTCATTGCCGTCGCCAGCACCTACGTTGGTATTCTTCTCGTGGATATCGCTACCAGAACGGAATGGACACCACCCCCAGATGTAACGGTCGGTACCATTTGAGGCTGTCTTAGCAGCATAGAGCGAACGACTGTCGAGAATGCCCTCGTGTCCATCAGGAGCCCACTTCGGTCCATCATTCAGACAGTTCTTCAGGTCCTCGTAGGTAGAGGCTACCATATACTTCACCTTACGGCTCCAGCTGGCGCGATAGCTCTCGCTGAACACGATGTACCAGTAGTTGCCCATCTTGAAGATGTCGGGACACTCCAGCATACGGTCCCAGATCATACGGATACGTCCTACATGCTCCCAGTTCTTCAGGTCGCTCGACTTGAACTCTGCGAATACAGGGTCGCCACCACCATTAGGATAGGTTGCGATAACCATGTGATAGAGGTTGTCGTCGGCCACGAATATCTGTGGATCGCGGAAGTCATTACCTGAGTAGCCAAAGTCAGGACCGTTCAGTGTCCAAAGCTCATCCTTTGTCCAGGTCTTGAAGTCGGTAGATGTTGCGCGCATCACCACTTCGCGATTCTTGCAGTTGCCGTTGTGACCTGTGTAGTAGATATAATATGTACCATCCTTCTCGAATGCGCAACCCGTACCCAATGCAGCATCCTGCTGATAGTCGTTTTCGCCGTATGCCAGCAACTCACCCATCGACTCATAGTTAGCACCATCCTTGGTAGATACAGCCCAGATGGGGTGGAAACGATAGGTCATATTATTGATGAACTCCTGCAGGTAGAGAACCTTGAATTCGCCGCTTTTCTGATCGTAGAATGGCATGGGGTCACCTACACGGCCAACAGCTGGCGTATAGTATGTGTCGAATCCCTGTGCATCGGTAGGAGCAAAGAATGTAGTTGTGCCGTTCCAGTCCTTTGCGGGATCGCCACTGAACTCCTCGTCGCTGCACGCCGTCAGCACAGAGGCTGACAGCATGAGTGCGAATACTGAATATATCATTGTCTTCATAACTTACTGTTTTTATTTGGTTAGATAATCGAATGCGTTGAGCAGGATAGTGCCCATGTTGTCGTGATAGTTCGACTCGTAAGGAGTTGGAGAATTCCAATCGTATAGACCTGAGCCCAGACAGATGATACCACCCTTACCAAACTCGCCGTTAGCGGCCTTCAACTCCCACGCGTTCACGCTGTTGTCGCCAGTCAGTGCGCGACCACCAGTTTTAGCCTCCACTGCATCCTTGCCGTCCTGATAGGTATCCCAGAATCCATACTGCGATGTGGTGTTACAGATGGTGTAATCCTTATCGAGTGTGTAGATGGCATTGTCAGGTGCACCAGGATAGGTCTTCAGATTGTTCCACAGTGGATGAGTGATGTCGTAAGCAAATGTATGCCAAGGATCGTCGCCCATCAGGTCGGAGCCTTCGCCGCCTCCGCCGCCCCAAACATTGTTTGGATAAGCGTCCTCAGGCATAGCACCCAGTGCAATAGCATAGTTCACAGCGCTACGACCCAGTACGAATGCACCGCCGTTCTGCCAGTATTCCTTCATCTTAGCCAGAGCAGTCATTGCGCCCTGTTCAGCCTCAGCAAAGCCGTTGTAGTTGCCGTATGATGAACAATGACGGTGGAAGAATATCAGCTTACACTTCTCAAGTGAGATGTTGCCGCCAGCTACGTCACTCCACGATGCGTAGGCAGCGCTTGCGATGTTACCAGTGAGCCACTTGGCAGCGGCCTTCTCCTCATCGTTCAGCAGTTCGATGTTCTCAGCATCGCCAACAAACAGCGCAATAGGATCCTCAATCAGTGTTACATATACCGTATATACTGTGGTAGCAGTATTGTCGTTCAGTGTAATCTGGAATGGCTCAGTGAAGTTACCTTTAGTGCCGCTTGCTGGACTACATGTGGCATCCTCGCTGCATTCAACCTCGAAGGTTGCATTGCTCAGGTCGATACCGCTGTTAGCCATCACGCTTACTGTGATAGTCTTGTCCTGCTGGTTGATGGCACCTTTCACACCCTCAAGGATAAAGAGCGACATCAGAGCCTCGTCGTTTCTTACGCTTACCTGATAGTCCATCACCAAGTCGCCATTGCTGATGTGAAGATTGCGATCGGCATCAAAGTTGATGTGGTCACCTACCTTCATATTGGTCTGTGCACCAGCTGATACGGTCAGACTAGTTATCTCCATATCACCCTTCTGGGCGAAATCTACGGGCACCTTTACTTTCACCAGGCGCTTCTCAGTATTAATGGTACCTTCATATTGTCCGTTCAGGACAAACTTCTCCACGAGGCATGAACCGCTCACGTCGATGCTGCCTGTATGGTCATCGTTACAGGCAGTAAACCCGCATACGATGCATATTGCGCAGATAATGCTATATATCGTTTTCATAACTCTTAAATCTAATTTTTTTAATCTTAACTTGATTCTTACCACTGTCCACAGTTCTGGGTGTAGTGCCCGTTAGATGCAGCCATCTGTTCGAATGGTATGGGCAGATACTCATTCTTGTTAGCAGTAAACTGCGATCCGCTCAGGAAGTTCATCTTCTCACTCTCTGTAGAATAGTACTTGTTAAGTACTGTAGCTGCATCGCCCCAACGTACCAAGTCGAAGAAGCGCTCGCTCTCCATAGCCAACTCCAGTCGGCGCTCCATCTTTATAATCTTCATAGCCTCGTCCTTGCTGTAGCTACCGCTGTACTTACCTACAGCGAAGTGTACATCATACTTGTTTGGATAGCTAGATACTACACTGTTTGTAGTCATGGCTGCAGCACGCTCACGAACCTGATTAACCAGTGCGATGGCCTCAGATGTCTGTCCCAGTTGTGCCTGAGCCTCAGCACGCATCAGCAGTACATCAGCATAGCGCAGTACTATACGGTTCATCGAACTTGCCCACTGCGAGTCGCACAGATACAGATAGTTGTCAGTCAGCGCAGGATCAACATTCTGCTTCAGCGATACAAAGTATCCGAATGTACCACCTGAGCGGCTCCATGCGTTGGTCTCGTTGATCATAAAGCTTGGGTTGAACATATAAGGAGTGCCTGGCACACCTACTGTTACAAACAATCTTGGATCTACTGTCTGTGCCGAGCCTACAGTGTATTCTTCATCGGCAAAAGTGTCGAGTAATGGCAGACCGTCGCTGTTGGTGCGATAGGCACTTACCAAGTTATGTGATGGCTTGTAGAAGTCGCAACCAGAGTCGTGTACCTTTGGGATACATGGAACTATCAGTCGATATGAGAAATTCAGATTGCCATAAACGGTACCATCGTTCTTTGAATACTGTATGGCCCAAAGACTCTCCTTACCGTTCTCGTACTGCTCCTCAGGACGGAAGTTATTATGCATATCTGGCTCCAAACCATACCCTGCTCTTGCGTAGAGGGCTGGATTGGTGTATTCTATTACCTTCTGCAGATCAGTATCGCTGATACTTGTCACTTGATTAGTATTGGCATCGTCCTGATGATAAGCCTTATAGAGGTAAACCTTAGCCAGGAATGCTGCACAAGCAGCCTTTGTTGGGCGTCCCTTCTCGGTCTGAGTCTCAGGCAGTACAGCGTAAGCATCCTCCAGGTCGTTGATAATCTGCTGCCAACCCTCGTCGTTGGTATACTCAGTGTTGCTCAGATTATTGTAGTCCTCTTCCTGCATATTGGGCTTGTTCACAAATGGAATCTTCTTGAACAGTCGCTTCAGCTGGAAGTGGCCGTAAGCACGCAGGAACTTCATCTCGGCAGTACGCTGCTGTATGGTAGCATTCTCCTGATCGGCACTTGCCAGAATGTCTATCGACAGACTTACGCGACTAAGATAATTGTAGAAACGAGTCCAGATTGAACTGAAAGGCCAGTCGGTAGTAAGAATACCAACACCTTTTTCCAGTCTGTGGAAAGGTTCTCCATCAGAGAAGTCCGAACCGCCAACATATGCGTCGTCGCTTCGTGTGTCGTAGTTCCAGAGTGAGAACGAAGCGTTCATATCCTCAATCGAAACCAGTCCGGCGTATGCTGAAATCAGCACGTTGTCGATATACTCAGGGTTCTTTACCTCGTCCTGAGTCAGCGTTGCCTGTGGCACCTGTTCCTCTAGGAAATCAGAGCAGGCAGTAAGACCACAGATTACGCAGATTGCGCAGATTGTTCTATATATCGTTTTCATAATCGTTGCTATATTTTAGAATGAAACATTAAGTCCGAATGTAAGATTGAGTGGGATAGGATAATTGAATCCTGGATTTTCAGGATCGGCTCCTGTAAACTTACTACTCTTGATAGTGAGCAGATTCTGAGCCGAAGCGTAGAGGCGTATGCGGTCCATACATAACTTCTCAGTAACCTTTTTGGGCAGATTGTAACCCAACTGTATGGTGCGCAGCTTCACGTAACTACCATTCTCTATATAGTAAGATGAAACACGTCCCTCATTGTTTGTATCCGATGTGGTGAGTGCAGGGATGTTGCTGCCAGGATTAGCTGGGCTCCAGGCATCGAGTGCTCGCTTACCCTTGTTCAGATAAGGTACGTTGATGGCTGAGTTGGCCCAGAAGTCGGTCTGCGACTTATATCCGCGACAGTCTACATCAACACCCTGTACGCCTTGCCAGAACATAGTCAAATCCCAGTCCTTATACTGCAGATAGATGTTCAATCCCCAAGTGAAGTCGGGTGTTGGATCGTAAATCCAGTCCTGGTCGGCCTCAGTAATAACGCCGTCGCCATTCAGGTCCTTATAGCGTATGCGGCCCAGGCCAGCACCTTCCTGTGTAGCATGATTATCAATCTCCTCCTGACTCTTGAAGATCCCGTCGTAGATGTAGCCTACCTGCGAGAACATAGGATGACCTACAACACTCTTCACACCGTTACCACCATACTTACCGTTGGCAGCTACTGTCTCAGGCAGTTTTGTAATCTCATTCACATACTTACTGATGTTTCCGTTGATATCCCACGAGAAACCGTTCTCCAACTGATGACGATAACCAATACTCAGTTCCCAACCGTTGTTCTTTACCTCGCCGGCATTGATCCACTGACCAGAGCCTTCACCCATAGCAGCGATACCTTCCATGAAGAGCAGAATGTCTGTGGTCTTCTTATTGAACCAATCAAAACTACCGTAGATTTCGTTTTTCAGCATTGCGAAATCAACACCGATGTTATGTTGTGTGGTGGTTTCCCACTTGATATCGTCGTTGCCGCGCTGATTGCGTACGTAACCGTTATCCAGATCGTATCCGCCGTTTTTACCGCTAATGTCGTATGATGAACCAGCCTGACCGCTACCCCAAAGTCCTGTTGATACTACGCTCTTGTAGAGGGTGTAGCGTGCTGTGTTCGAGATTTCCTGGTTACCAGTCTTTCCCCAAGAGTAGCGCAGCTTCAGATTGTCGAGCCAACTCTTTGTCTTAGCCATAAACTTCTCTTCTGAGAGGCGCCAACCTGCTGATACTGATGGGAATGTACCGTACTGCTTGTTTGTACCAAATCGGCTTGAACCATCTCGACGGATAGTAAAGCTAGCCAGATACTTGTCATCATAGGTGTAGTTAACCTTTCCGAAGAAAGACACAAGACTGAAACCTTCGCCCGATCCTTCTGCCAGCTGCTTGCCTGCACCAGCACTTGGCCACATATAGTCTGTGTTCAGAATAGCCAACTCATAACGCTTGGCACTGTTCCACTTATAGTCCTGACGATTCACCTCAGTACCAATCATGGCGTCGCCGCGATGCTTGCCGATTTCAAGATTGTAGGTAGCTATGGCGTTCCACATCCAGCGCATCCAGTGCTCCTGCTTGCTCTCTACGGCACTATCGGTACGCTTTACCTTACCATTTTCGATAGGGTAGGTAAAGAATCGCTGCTCTTTCTGTGTGTAGTCCATACCAAGAGTGGTGCGAATCATGAAGTTCTTGAATGGAGTGATGCTCAGATGTACATCGCCGAATGAGCGCCACTGTGTATATTCATTGTCCTTTGCATTGTCTATCATGCTCAGTGGATTCTCGCGTTCAGAGTAAGCACCCAGTGCCTGAGCGTACTTGCCGTTTTCGGCATATATTGGGAAGTTGGGGTTAAACTCCAGTGCGTGCTCCAGTACGCCGCCAGGAGCGTCAACACCCTTTGTACGGTTCACTGTGAAGTTCTCGCCAATTACAACTTTACCATCGAATAACTTATAGTCTGCATTAGCACGAGCCGACAAACGATTGAAGTTACTCTTCTTGATGGTTCCCTGGTTGTCGTAGTAACCTATTGAGAAGAATGAGCTGCCCTTTTCAGAGCCATTGCTTACTGAGAGGTTGTACTGCTGCACTACGCCTGTGCGGGTAATCTCTTTAAACCAATCGGTATCGCCTGCACGTACACTGGCGTTCTCGTCCAGATACATGTTCATGGTCATATTGTTCAACACTGGGTTGCCCTTAGCATCGTAACTCCAATCGTAGTTGTAACCAAGGTTGTTGTTACTTGGGTTCACACCATCATTCACACAAGCCTGCCAATAGGCGCGTCCCCACTCGCTGGCATTCATTGTCTCAATCTTATTGGTATAGAATGATGTGGCAACGCTACCATCGAAGTTCACCTTCACCTTACCATCCTTACCCTTCTTGGTGGTGATAATGATTACACCATTGGCTGCACGCGAACCATAGATGCTGGCTGAGGCAGCATCCTTCAACACCTGGATGCTCTCGATGTCGTTTCCGTTCAACTCATGCATACCAGCCTTGGTAGGCACTCCGTCAATTATGTAAAGCGGATCGTTGTCGTTCAGGGTTCCCACACCACGGATACGAACCGTAGCAGCACCTGATGGATTACCATCGGCTGTGATATTCATGCCTGGTACACGACCTTGCAGAGCCTTCATCGGGTTGTTCTCGTTCTGCTTGGCAATCTCGTCTACACTAACTGTAGAGATTGCACCCGTCAAGTCCACCTTGCGCTGGGTGGTATAACCAGTTACTACCACTTCTTTCAGCAGTTCGCTGTCGTCCTTCAAAGTAACCTTCATACCTTGCTGTGCAGGCACCTCCTGTGTCTGATAACCGATGTACGAGATGACCAGTATGGCACCCTCGTTTACTTTGATGGTGAAGTTACCGTCGAAATCGGTAATCGTACCGTTTGATGTACCCTTCTCCTTCACTGTGGCACCGATGACCGATTCGCCTGTAGCGTCGACCACGGTACCACTGATCTCCGTTTGCGCGTACATGACAGTACTAGCAAGGAGAGCAAAGAAACTCAGAATCAGTTTTCTTAGTTTTTCCATTGTTGAATGTTTAAATTGGTTAGTACTCATTTGAATTTGATTTTCTGCAAAAGTACTCCAATTATAAACAAGAGAGGTTAAATATTCGTTCGTCTCATACAAAATTTGTTTCAATGTAACAAATTTGCGCATAAATGAACGATTTTTTATATTAAGAAAGATCTGATGGGCTGATGCCAAATTCGTCTTTAAAACACTTGGTGAAATAAGATGGAGCAGTAAAGCCTACGTCGTATGCCACCTCAGAAATATTCTTATCGGTTGTTGCCAGAAGCTGATATGCACGCTTCAAACGAGCTGTACGCAGAAGTTCCACTGGCGAAGAATCGGTGATAGCCTTCACCTTACGATAGAGTTGCACACGACTCAGGTTCATATCTGCAGCAAGGTCTTCAACACTCACCTCACTATCCGACATTCGAGCTTCTACTACTTCCTTGAAACGGGCAAGGAAACGAGAGTCGACAGTAGGTTCGGATGTTTCAGGCTTTTCTACTCCTGATTCGGCTACCTCTGCAGGTTGCTCTGGTTCTGCTGGTTCTGCAGGCAACTCTTCAACAGGAATGTTCCACAAGGTATCTATAACACGCTCACGCTGCATGGTTACCTTATTAAGATGGTAACGGTAGTTCAGTACGATGGCTATAAGCAATAGAAGGATAATACCAACAGCCATCCATGTGATGACACGCTGAGTGTCGAGCTGCTGCAAGTAACTGTCCGACTGTTCATGCAGGAGGTCTACATTATGTCCTTGGCGTGTAAGCTCTTCAGATTGTAATAATAGCACTCTGGCATTATCTTTGGTAACCAGCGATGCCATCAGGCGATTATCCTTTTTATACGACTTGCCCTCAAGTATGTCCATCGCTAGCTGAAGCACTTCATCGCCATGGGTAGGATAGATATATGAAGCCTCGAGGATAGAGTCGCGAACACTTGCCAATCCGTTACCTTCACCTGGAAGGCCGTCGATACCGCAATATTTTGTATGGCGCGAAGCGGGGAGTTTTGATAGTACTTTCGAGGCGCCTACAGCCATGCGGTCGTTCTGACCAAACACAAAATCAATGTTTGAAAGGTCACCATGATAAGCCTTAATGGCCTTCATGGCACTCTCTTCAGTCCAGTCACCTTGCAGTGAGGCTACAAGCACAATATCCGGATAACTACTGATAGCTTTCACAAAACCATTATGCCGCTCTATGGCCGGCGATGAACCTTTCAGACCCATTATTTCTAAAACCCTACCTTTGCCTTTTAGCTTTGTTGCGATATATTCTCCCATCAGGCGCCCCATCTCGAAGTTATCAGCGCCAATGAAAGCGGTAAACTTCTCAGAGTTAGTCTTACGGTCGAAAACAATAACAGGAATGCCTTTGTCGAAAACCTCATCTATAGCTGGCGACACAGTAGCTATCTGGTTGGGAGCCACAATAAGCAAATCCATACCGTCTTTCATAAATTGGTGTATTTGCTCTATCTGCTTCTCATCGCTACCATCGGCCGAAGCAAAGCTAAGTTCGACATTGTTGTGGACATAGGTGCCCATTTTCAGTTCCTCGTTCAACTTGTTGCGCCAGATGTCTTCAGAACATTGTGATACGGCTATTTTATAGGTCTTCTCACTCTTGGAGCAAGAAACCAGCATTGCTATCAAGGCAATTATTATGAAGGTTATTTTCCGCATCGGTTTTATAATTGTCAGTAATCAATGGCAAAGATAAGCAAAAATTGCGAAAGCTCCAAGTTTTTATCTAAAAATATTGCCATTTTGAACAAAAAAAGGTTCAGCCCGAAGCTGAACCTCATTCAATATAAGATACTTTTATAGTGTCTTTAACTTATCAGGAATAACAGGCATGGCGCCATTTTGTGTGCAAACATAGGCACTCACCTGAACGGCTGTTTTGTGGGCCTCTTGAACTGGCTTTCCATTGATAATTGAGGCACAGAACGAACCTGTAAACGAGTCGCCAGCACCTACGGTATCAGCCACTTCTACTTTAGGAGTATCCTGGAACGAAGTCAGTCCATCGTCGGTAAATACGTAAGAACCATTGGTTCCACAGGTCAGCACAAGCATCTTGAGATGGAAGTCCTGAACAATCTTCTCACAAGTCTGGCGCATATCCAGGCTATCGTATCCGAACATACGACTAACAACAACCAGTTCCTCGTCATTAATCTTCAAGATATTGCAGATACAGAACGATTCTTCGAGTATCTCCTGCGAGTAGAACTGCTGTCGCAGATTAATGTCGCAAATACGGATACAATCATTTGGTGTTGCATCAAGGAACTTGCGGATATTCTCGCGGCTAACCACATTGCGCTGAGCCAACGAGCCAAAACAAACGGCACGAGCATTCTTGGCAATCTCTTCCATCTCGGAATTGAACGGAATGTTGTCCCAAGCAACATTCTCCTTAATGTCGTAAGTAGGGATACCATCGCCTGTAAGAGTTACTTGAACCGTACCAGTGGGATAAGGCACACGTGGCATCAAGTAGTTCAGATTGTGCTCTTTCAGAGCCTCGATGGTTTCGGTGCCTAAAGCATCCTCACCCAATGCGCTGATAGCGATGGTGTCGAGTCCAAACTGGGCTGCATGATATGCAAAGTTAGCAGGTGCGCCACCAAGTTTCTTTCCTTCGGGAAGTACATCCCACAATGCCTCGCCGAGGCCTACAACATAACGTTTCATGCTTTTACTGAATTAAGTTGCTTGATATATGTGAATAAATAAATGACACCGATAGCCATAACGATTACGGCACCAGCCTGTCCGATAGCATCGCTGGCAAAGCCCATCAACAGCGGGAATATGGTTCCACCAAAAAGGCCCATAATCATCAGACCGCTAACCTCGTTCTGCTTTTCGGGCATAGAGGTAAGAGCTTTAGCGAAGCAGATGGAGAAAATATTAGAGTTGCCATAACCCACCAATGCAATAGCAGTATAGAGCATCCACTTCTCTGTGCCCACAAAGAGTCCGCACATAGAGAGTGCCATCATCACCACGCTAATGATAAAGAAGGTACGTGTAGGCAGAACGCGCAGGAAGAACGAGCCTGTTAAGCAACCGATGGTACGGAAGATGAAGTACAGGCTGGTAGCAAAGGCTGCATCGTTCAGTGTCATGCCAAGGCGCTCCATCAAAATCTTTGGGGCTGTGGTGTTAGTACCTACATCGATACCAACATGGCACATAATACCAAAGAACGACAACAAAACAATAGGAGTACCCAACAGCTTAAAGCACTCGGCAAAAGTAGAAGGTTTACCCTCGATTTTAGGTTCATCAATTGGCGTAACAGCCAAAAGTGCTGTAGCGAGGAAACCTACAAACATATAGATTGTGAAGAGGATACGCCAGTCGTAGCCGAAAGATGGTATAACCTGTGTAGCACCCCACATGGCCAGATAAGGAGCCAAGAACGAAGCGATGGCTTTGATAAACTGTCCGAATGTAAGTGTGGATGCAAGATTTCCACCTCCCATCACTGTTGATACCAGTGGGTTCAACGAGGTCTGCATCAGGGCATTGCCGATACCTAACAACGAGAACGATATGAGCATGATGGTGAAATTATTGCCAAACATGGGTATCATCAGCGACAGCACTGTTACCAAGAGTGAGAGAAGAACGGTCTTTTTACGTCCAATCTTGTTCATCAGCATACCTGTAGGAACGCTGAAAATCAGGAACCAGAAGAACACCAGCGAGGGGAAGATGTTGGCAGTAGAATCATTGAGTGCCAAGTCTTCTTTCACATAGTTCGAAGCAATGCCCACCAGATCTACAAAGCCCATGCAGAAAAAGCAGAGCATTACAGGGATCAGGGCTAATTTGTTAACTTTACTCATAGATTTATTTGACTTTTTTACTATTTCACAATCTCATAAATAGTAGCCTTTCCGCCTTTTACCTTTAACATAGTATAAGGTATAGAAGGGAATACCAGATTAGTCATAGCCATCTTGCCATCGGCAGCAAAAGCTTCAATACTACAGCGGTCGATGAATATACGTAACTGTTTCATGGCACCATGCGTTGGTGCTGTTGTTACTGTTGCAAAAGCCTCGCTGAAACTGCAATCACCACTCTTTGTGCGATCCATAGAGAATGTTTGTTTTTGAGCATCATAGAACATTGTAACCTCCTCGCCATTCATATTGCTCAGCGTGAGTTCCATAGAACCCTTTATATCTATTACAAGTTCACAAACATCTGACAGTTTCTTCACTTTCTTTCCACGCAAAGCCTGCATCTCCTTAGAAGGAATAACGCCGCAATATGTTTCTTCGCCATCGGCAAACAGGTCCAAATCACGAGGAATACTGTTGGAACTACGGAACTGATGAGTGGGCACCTGGTTTGCATACTGCCAGTTTGACATCCAAGCAATAACCACATGGCGATTCTCAGGAGCATTACTAAACGAAACTGTTGCATAGTGGTCTTTACCATAGTCCATCCACTTGGTGACCTCGGGTTTCGACTCACAAGTAAACTTATGGCCATCGAACTGGCCTACAAAGTATTGTGTTGCGTTTCCGCCAAAAGGTCCTCCTGGGTTAATGTTGCACACCAACATCCACTTCTGCTGACCAGTACCACGAACTGGCAGCTGCATCATATCGGGGCATTCCCAAACGCCACCATGGTTGCCATATTGGCGACCAAAGCTGCTTTCAAAGGTCCACTCCTTCAGGTTGGGCGAAGAATAGAACTGCATCTCCTGACCGGCAGCAAGAACCATAATCCACTTCTGAGTTGGTTCATGCCAGAAGATCTTTGGGTCGCGGAAATCTGGAATATCGCTGGTTATCACAGGATTCTTCTCATATTTAGTAAAAGTACGGCCTCCATCAGTAGAATATGCCATTGATTGCGTCTGAGCCTCTGCAGCAGAGGTATAGTAAGCGATAATGGCATTCTTACCGAAGCCAGCAGAATTACGAGTATCAACCACGCAAGAGCCGCTGAATATGGTACCTATGGCATCTGCCTCTATCGCATTTGGCAGTGCCTCCCAATGAACCAGGTCTTTTGATACAGAATGGCCCCAAGTCATATTCTCCCACAGCGATCCAAAGGGATTATATTGGAAGTACAAGTGCCACTCGCCATCCTTATAGAACATACCATTAGGATCATTCATCCAGCCATATACTGGAGAATGATGATACTCTGGACGGAATCGTTCAACGTTTGAGGTATCGAATGTATTGCTGAATTTCATTTCCTTCCAGCATGCAAACTCTTTAAGAACACCCTTTGTACGACGATCGCCATGGAAAATAATATCAAGTGTCTGCCCGTCTTTAATTTCTAATGGCACATAATAATCTACATGATCTACCGACAAGCGGACATTGGGTCGGCGATAAGACTGATTGTCTTTGCCTATCACCCTGACGCTGGCATTCTCTGCCCTTTCTTCTACAGGCAGTAATACATACTTGTAGTTTGTGTCGATACTAACCATCACATGGTTATCACCGAGTACCCTGGGTTGTACCTGAGCCTGTGCCGAGGTCGCCATCAGTACTGCAGCTACGATCGTTGTCATTACCTTTTTCATAAAGTTATTCATTTTATTGTTTCAGATTTTTGCCACAAAAGTACATCAAAGACATGACACATACAATAAATAATGTTTCATTTACTAATAAAAATCGTTCATTGCAACAAAAATACATGCAATGAACGATTTTTAATTCGACTAATAGTGGAACGATAAGTGCTATATCATATCTATCAGAAACTGATGCAGGCGCAGGTCTTCATCGAGTTCCGGATGGAAGGCTGTGGCTATCTGATTTCCTTGACGTGCAGCAACAATATGACCATCGACGATAGCTATCGGGCTACAATCATCTGCTAACACTTTTTCTATATACGGAGCACGTATAAACGTCATTGGTACATCAGCACCTATACCATCAACAGCGCCTGTGGTGTGGAAACTACCCAATTGACGACCATAAGCATTACGACGAACACGGATATGCATGGTACCCAGATAGCCATCGGACAGCAGTATCATGCCGGCACAGGTGCCAAGCACTGGCAGGCCATCGGCTATGGCCTGACGGATAGGTTCGAACAAGCCAAGCTCCTTCAGCAGGCGCATCTGCACAGTACTCTCGCCACCTGGCAGAACGAGGAGCCTACAGAGTCTACCCCTAACCCCTCCCAAAGGGGAGGGGGACATGAACTCGGTCCAATCCTTTAACTGGCGGATTTCGACGGTCTCAACGCCTAAGCGTTGCAACACCTGCTCGTGCTCAATGAATGCTCCTTGCAGAGCTAAAACAGCTGCTTTCATTTCACTATTCACTCTTCACTATTCACTCTTCACTCTTCACTTACCTCTCTCTGCCATCAGCAGTTCAATCTCGTGTTCATTGATGCCAACCATAGCTTCGCCAAGATCCTCGCTCAGTTCTGCCAACAACTTAGCATCTTTATAATTGGTTACAGCCTGAACAATGGCAGCAGCACGTTTGCGTGGGTTACCGCTCTTAAAGATGCCGCTACCCACAAATACGCCCTCGGCCCCCAGTTGCATCATCAACGCTGCATCGGCAGGTGTTGCTACGCCACCAGCAGCAAAGTTCACAACGGGCAGTTTTCCGTTTTCATGGACGAATTTCACCAATTCATATGGTGCCTGCAACTGCTTAGCTGCCTCGAAGAGTTCATCCTCACTCATAGACACCAATCGGCGAATCTCGCTCTGCATCAGGCGCATATGGCTAACGGCCTGAACAACATCGCCCGTGCCTGGCTCGCCCTTGGTACGAATCATGGTAGCACCCTCGGCAATACGGCGCAGGGCCTCGCCCAAATTCTTGGCACCACACACAAAAGGAACGTCGAACTGCGTCTTATCAATATGATATATATTATCGGCAGGAGAGAGCACCTCACTCTCATCGATATAATCAATCTCAATGGCCTGCAGAATCTGAGCCTCAGCGATGTGGCCGATACGGCACTTTGCCATCACAGGGATGCTTACAGCCTCCTGGATGCCACGAATCATCTTGGGGTCGCTCATGCGGCTCACGCCACCTGCTGCACGGATGTCGGCAGGGATACGTTCGAGGGCCATTACAGCGCAGGCACCAGCTTCTTCGGCTATACGG
>ONAK01000064.1 GCA_900315765.1 uncultured Prevotella sp.
TCTGATGCTACATAAACGGTTCCATCGGTATCATAACCTATGTAAAGAGGAATAACACCAATGGGATCGCGGGCAATAAGGAACTCATCCTTCTCCTCATCGTAAAGTGCAAAGGCAAAGATACCACTCAGGTCTTCGAGGAAGTTGATACCTTTTTCACGATAGAGTGCCAGTATAACCTCACAGTCGCTTCCTGTCTGGAACTCGTACTGACCAGCATAGCGACGACGAATCTCCTGATGGTTGTAAATCTCACCGTTTACTGCGAGAATCTGCTTACGGTCAGGTGAGAACAAAGGCTGACCACCCGATTCTGGATCCACGATACTCAATCGCTCGTGGGCCAGAATGGCTGATCCGCCACAGTATATTCCACTCCAGTCAGGTCCGCGATGGCGTATCTTCTGACTCATTTTTAAAGCCTTTTCACGTTGTTGGTGTGATTGCTCCTTTACACGAAAAATACCTACTATTCCACACATAGTTTTTTATCTTTTTTGTTATTGTTTGAATGTTTGCTGTTTTTGAAAAGGAGTCCTTGGACTCACGGCTGAAGCGTGAATCCAAAGACCAAATAAGCTTTCTGTGTATTTGGGTTGCCTGCAACCTGTGCGAACACTGGGATGCTGAACGAATCAGTAACCTTGATGTCCTTTGTTGCCTTAAGAGCCAGGTTGGTTACAGCGAAACCATCTACACCATAGAAGTCGGTTGCATAAGGAACGGCACCTACAGTTGCACTCCAGTCAACTGATGCAAGTTTGAAAGGCGCACTAATTTCAAAGTATGAACTGTAGGCACGCTTGCCGTCCTTGTTCAGACCGTCGTTACCAGCAAAGTTTGTGAACCACTGAATGCTGGCAACTCCGAAGTCATAGCCAATGTTTGCCTCGAAGATGTGACTTGTCTTATTGGCATCGTAGAGGAAGTAGCGCTCTTCAGGAGTATTGAACCAATAGTCGGTGATTCCGATATTGAATCCGCCTGTAGAGTAGGCGAGGGTGAGGTCGAACTCCTTTGTGTCGGTAGGATCAGAAAGGCCAATGCTTCCCCATGCAGAGAGTGACAGACCTTTATATCCTATGCCGAGTGTTGGCTGTACTGATACGCTTCCGCACTCTAAACCACGCCATACATACTGGCTTACAACATCAGTTGCTACTGTGGTTTCAACTTCGTCTTGTGCCGTAGCACCAATTCCTGTAGCGAACAACATCGCCATTAAAACAATCTTTTTCATAATTCTCTCTCTTTTTTAATCACTATTCACTATTCACTAATCACTATTCACTACTTAGTTATAGCACATCTCTCCGTGCTCATATACGTCAAGACCTTCTTCCTCAATTCGCTTGTCAACACGTAGGCCATGCAGTTTCTTGATGCCAAAGAACAGTACTACACCACATGCAGCAGCCCAAAGGTCGATAACCAGGATACCAAAACACTCAGCACCGAAGAATCCCCAGCCGTGACCGTAGAATGCACCGTTTGATGTAGACAGCAGACCTGTCATCAGTGTGCCAAGAATACCACATACACCGTGTACAGAAGAAGCACCTACAGGGTCGTCGATGTGCAACTTGTGATCGATAAACTCGATGGCGTAAACCAGTACGATACCACAAACAAAACCAATGATAACAGCACCGAGTGGTGATACGAGGTCGCAACCAGCTGTGATACCTACCAGACCAGCCAGAACACCGTTCAGAGTAAGTGAGAGCGATGGCTTGCCATATTTAATATAGGTAAGGAACATAGTAGCAGTTCCACCAGCAACAGCAGCCAGGTTAGTGGTCAGGAATACGTGTGAGATAGCAATACGGTTAACCTCGCCGCTAGCAGCCAACTGAGAACCAGGGTTGAATCCGAACCATCCCAGCCAGAGGATAAATACGCCCAGAGAAGCCATAGCCAGGTTGTGACCAGGAATAGCGCGACTCTTACCGTCCTCACCATATTTACCTACACGGGGACCAAGTGCGATAGCACCAACCAAAGCCAGCACACCACCTACGCTGTGTACGATAGCTGAACCTGCAAAATCATGGAAAACATCACCGAAGGTGCTCATCATAAATCCATCAGCAGCATCGTTGCAGAGCCAACCGCCACCCCAGGTCCAGTGACCCTCGACAGGGTAGATAATCAGCGAGATAACTGCACTGTAAACCAGATACATAGAGAACTTTGTGCGCTCAGCCATAGCACCACTAACGATAGTAGCAGAAGTAGCACAGAATACGGTCTCGAAAATCAAGAAACCTTCAACTGGCAGATCGCTCTCGTAGAAACTCAGGTCGCCCCAGTTAGGCATACCGATGAAACCACCAAGCACGTCGCCGCCAAACATAAAGCCGAAGCCCAGGAAGAAGAACAACAGTGAACCGAACATAAAGTCGACAAAGTTCTTCATCAGGATGTTAGCCGTGTTCTTACTACGAGTAAAACCAGCCTCACAGAGGGCAAAACCAGGCTGCATCCAGAAAACCAACATAGCTGCCAATAGCATCCATACGGTATCGAGTGAAATTCCTATTTCGTTCATAATCTTTTTACCTTTAATTTATCCTTACTTCTTGTCTCTCAAAACAGTGTCACCATTCTCACCAGTACGTATTGACCATGTGTCGATAACATCGCTAACGAAGATACGACCATCACCAATTTCGCCAGTGTGGGCTACTTGTAGAATCACTTTTACAGTTGGATCGAGAAACATGTCGCGGCACACGATGGTGATTGCGACACGCTCGATCACGTCGGTACTGTACTGTACACCACGATAGATTCGCTCCTGACGGCTCTGGCCGATTCCGTGAACGTCGTGGTACTCAAACCAGTCGATGTCGGATGATAGCAATGCAGCTTTCACCTCCTCGAACTTAGTCTTACGGATAATCGCTTCAATCTTTTTCATACCTTTCAAACTTTTACCTAATTAATATATAAATCACGAATTTTATGACACTTTGTCATTTCTTGGGTGCAAAGTTAATGCATTTTGATAGCAAAACAAGTGTTATCACAAACATTTTGTTATTTTTTGTTTTACTAAGTTATTCTTTTGTTATCTCTGTTTATGATTTTCTTTCAAATTGTAAGCAAAACACTTAAAATACTTATAAATTGTTACTTTTTGCCAAAATGAAGGTGATTATGCTAAGTATTTCTTTAATATTTATCCAAAATGTGCTACCTTTGCATCCGAAAAAAGAATTATAAACGCAAACATTGATCATTACATTATGGCATTAGTAAACGACCACTTCTTGAAACTGCCGAACAACTATTTGTTCGCTGACATTGCCAAAAAGGTAAACGCCTTTAAAGCCACCCACCCTAAAGTTGATGTTATTTCGCTGGGTATCGGAGATGTTACACAGCCTTTGGCTCCAGCCGTTATCGAAGCCATTCACAAGGCTGCCAACGAGATGGCTACACGTCAGGGCTTCAGGGGATATGGTCCAGAGCAAGGCTACGATTTTCTGCGTGATGCTATCTTGAAAAATGATTTCCTGCCTCGCGGTATCCATCTGGATCGTGATGAGGTGTTTATCAACGATGGTGCAAAAAGCGATACTGGTAATATACAGGAGTTGGTACGTTGGGATAACTCAATAGGTGTTACCGATCCTATCTATCCAGTTTACATCGACTCTAACGTGATGATTGGTCGTGCAGGTGTCCAGGAGAATGGCCGTTGGTCTAATGTCGTTTATATGCCATGTAATGCTGAGAACGGTTTTGTGCCTCAGTTGCCAGATCGTAGAGTTGACGTTATCTATCTGTGTTACCCTAACAACCCAACAGGAACGGTCATCTCAAAAGAGGAGTTGCGCAAGTGGGTTAACTACGCACTGAAGAACGATACTCTCATCTTCTATGATGCAGCTTATCAGGCATATATTCAGGACGATAAGATTCCACATAGCATATATGAGATTCGTGGTGCCCGCAAGTGTGCCATCGAGTTCCATTCTTATTCAAAAACAGCTGGATTCACGGGTGTACGTTGTGGTTATACCATCGTGCCAAAGGAGGTTACAGCCGCCACTCTCACGGGCGAGCGCATACCTCTTAATCCGTTGTGGAACCGTCGCCAATGCACCAAGTTCAATGGCACAAGTTACATATCGCAGCGTGCAGCAGAGGCAATCTATACGCCTGAGGGCAAGCAACAGATCAAGGAAACTATCGACTACTACATGCAGAATGCCAAGAAGATGCTTAACACACTGCGAGGCCTGGGATTTGAGTGCTATGGCGGCGAGAATGCGCCATATATCTGGGCTAAAACGCCTGAGACGTCAAGTTCATGGAAGTTCTTCGAGGAGATGCTTTATGGTGCACATGTAGTCTGCACGCCAGGTGTAGGATTCGGTCCTTCTGGCGAGGGATATGTACGATTCACAGCCTTTGGCAGTCACGAACAGACTGACGAGGCATTGCAAAGAATAGAAAACTGGCTAAAGAAGTAGCACATTTGCTACTTCTTTGCCACATTGTCAACATAGTTAATGAAGGCCTGATTCACCAAGCGGTTACCGCCTGGAGTTGGATAATGGCCAGTAAAGTACCAGTCACCTGGATGGTTGGGGCAGGCCTCGTGGAGGCCTTCGATGCTCTGGAATACGAGCTCTATTGGTGCCTGCATGTTAGCAGGACGTAGCATTTCTACTATCTTATTATTAATCTCTTCAACAGTGAATGGGGCATATACTGCACGTACACAGTTATGTATCTCCTCCTTTGGCTTCTGCAGCTCACGCTTGCAGGCCATATAGGTGTCGTTAACCAACTGCCACATGCCGCGTTCCTCTATTAATGCCATCGTAGCGCGGAAGGCGCAGAACTCCTCCAGGCGGGCCATGTCGATACCATAATAGTCAGGGTAGCGTATCTGCGGCGAACTTGATACCATCACAATCTTCTTGGGATGAAGACGGTCCAGAATTTTAAAGATACTCTCTTTCAGTGTGGTGCCTCTAACAATGGAGTCGTCGATAACCACAAGGTTGTCTACGTTTGGTGTCAGCGATCCGTAGCTAATGTCATATACATGAGCGGCCAGATCGTTTCGCTCTGTGTTGGTAGAGATAAAGGTGCGCAGTTTTATATCCTTCCATACCACCTTTTCTGTTCTCACGTCGCCATGCAATTTGCGCACTCCGTCTGTCATACCGTAATAGGCTACCTCGGCTGTATTAGGAATATATGAGAACACTGTATGGTCTACATCGCCATCGATGGCTTTCATGATGGCAGGTGTAATTTGTTCTCCCAAACGCTTACGCTCCTGGTAGATGTCACAGTCAGAACCACGACTGAAATAGATACGTTCGAACGAGCAGGCACTTAGCTCCTTGGCTGGCATAATCTGCTCCAATCTGCTCTTGCCGTTCTTGTGTACTATCAGAGCCTGACCAGGCATTAGTTCAAACACCTTTTCGCGGTCAATGTCAAATGTGGTCTGCAGCACAGGGCGCTCACTGGCTAGTGCTATCAACTCTTCGTCGCGATAGAAGAAGGCTGGACGTATTCCCCAAGGGTCGCGTACAGCAAACATTTCCCCAGAGCCGGTCAGTCCGCACATTACGTAACCGCCGTCGTAGTGAATCATGGTGGTCTTAAGCACGTTGGCCATCTCCACATGATTATCTATATAGTTGGTGATGTCTGTGCCTTTAAGTCCTTTTTCCTTGGCTTCTACAAACAGTCGCTCCACCTCGCGGTCCAAGCGGTGTCCCATCAGTTCCAGTGTGATGTACGAGTCGCCATAGATACGAGGCGATTGACCCTGCGCTGTGAGGAAATCAAATACTTCGTTAATATTGGTCATGTTGAAGTTTCCGCACAGACACAGGTTCTTTGCTCGCCAGTTATTTCTGCGCAGGAACGGGTGAACAAATGTCAGTCCGCTCTTGCCTGTGGTAGAGTAGCGCAGGTGTCCCATGTAGAGTTCGCCTGCCATCTCCTGTGTTACTCTAGAGAAAATCTCTGTTATGGCATCCTTGCCTTCTGCCTTCTCGCGGAACATATATTCTGTTCCTGGTTCCTTGTTCATGCACACTGTGGCAAGTCCAGCACCCTCCTGTCCGCGGTTGTGCTGTTTCTCCATCATCAGATAGAGCTTGTTGAAACCATAGGCCCAAGTGCCGTATTTCTTCTCGAAGTAGTCAAGTGGCTTCAGCAATCTTATCATTGCCACGCCGCATTCATGCTTCAGTTGTTCCATTAATTATCAATTGTTTATTATTTAGCGCAAGCATTCACAAAGCTCATAAAAAGTGGATGTGGATTGAGCACAGTCGACGAATACTCAGGATGGAACTGAGTACCGATATACCATTTCTTCTCAGGAATCTCAACTATCTCTACCAGGTTGGCTGCAGGGTTGATACCTACACACTTCATGCCGTTATTCTCGAACTCCTCCTGGTACTTGTTGTTGAACTCATAGCGATGACGATGACGCTCCTTGATGAGAATCTCTTCGCCGTAAGCCTCATATACTCTGCTGCCTTTCTGCAGTTCACACTCGTAAGCGCCCAGTCGCATAGTTCCGCCCATCTCGGTGATGCTCTTCTGTTCCTCCATCATGTCTATAACGTTGTGTGGAGTCTTATCGTCCATCTCACTGCTGTTGGCGTCCTTATATCCTAATACGTTGCGGGCAAACTCAATTACCATCATCTGCATACCTAAGCAGATACCGAATGTGGGGATGTCGTTGTTGCGTGTATATTCGGCAGCAATGATCTTGCCCTCGATACCACGCTGACCAAAGCCAGGACATACCACTATGCCCTGTAGTCCGCCCAGCTTCTCGGCCACGTTCTGTTTAGTGATCTCCTCGCTGTTCACAAAGTGCAGCTTGGCTTTCACGTCGTTGTAGATACCTGCTAGGTTCAGGCTCTCGCGTATGCTCTTGTAAGCATCCTGCAAGTCGTACTTGCCAACCAACCCGATGTGAATCTCGCGTGTAGCATTACGCTGCTTGTTCAAGAAGTCGTGCCATCCCTTCATGGCTGGTGTCTCGCCCACGGGAATACCAATCTTACGCATAATAGCTGCGTCGAGTCCTTGGTGCTGCATGCTTACAGGCACCTCGTAGATGCTTGGCATGTCCTCGCTTTGCACCACGCACTCCAGATCAACGTTACAGAACGAAGCCACCTTCATTCTCATGCCGTCGTCTAGGTGGCGCTCTGTGCGCAGTACAAGTATGTCAGGCTGTATTCCCATTCCCTGCAGTTCCTTTACGCTGTGCTGTGTGGGTTTGGTCTTAAGCTCATCAGCTGCCTTCAGATAGGGCACATAAGTTAGGTGAACGCATACTGCGTTTCTACCTAACTGCCAGCGTAACTGTCGGATGGCCTCCATGAATGGAGCACTCTCGATGTCGCCAATGGTTCCGCCTACCTCTGTGATTACAAAGTCCAACTGCTCGTCTTTCTCGTCTTCACGAAGCATGCGGCGCTTAATCTCGTCGGTGATGTGTGGCACCACCTGGATAGTCTTACCCAGGTAGTCGCCGTGGCGTTCGCGATCTATCACCGTCTTATAGATGCGACCGGTTGTTATACTGTTGTTTCGTGTTGTGTGTATGCCTGTAAAACGCTCGTAATGACCTAAATCCAAGTCTGTCTCAAAACCGTCCTCTGTTACATAGCACTCGCCATGCTCGTAGGGGTTCAGGGTTCCTGGGTCAATGTTAATGTAGGGGTCAAATTTCTGTATAGTTACTTTGTAGCCGCGTGCTTGCAGCAATTTGCCGATGCTGGCAGAGATGATTCCTTTACCAAGTGAGGAAACAACACCGCCCGTTACGAAAATGTACTTTCTTTCCATAAAATCAATCCATTTTATGGACTGCAAAGGTAATCATTATTTATAATGTTTAAAAGAATTCGGGCTTTGTTTCAATATAGATTTTAAATCAGAATGATTATTTGGTAGCAATTAAACCTTTATGGATTGCAGATTGTAAGCAAAACGCTATAATTGTGTTACAAATTGTAAGTGTATGACAAAAAGTAGATTAAAACGTTATCTATTAAGCGTATTTTACTATCAAAATGTCATACCTTTGCACCAAAAATCTGACAAATAGTAAGATTAATGAAGGATAATATGACAAAAAGAAAGCAAACTCAAGCAAACCAAAAAGGACTCTATCAGAGCGACTATGAGCATGATGCTTGCGGCGTTGGAATGGTAGTGAACATCCACGGCGGAAAGAGTCACGATCTGGTGGACAATGCACTGAAGGTGCTGGAAAACATGGAACATCGTGGAGCTGAGACTCGCGATAAGACTGGTGATGGTGCCGGTATTATGGTACAGATTCCACATGAGTTTATTCTGTTGCAGGGTATCCCAGTACCTGAAAAGGGTAAATACGGCACTGGTCTGGTATTCCTGCCAAAGGACGCACAGGCGCAGCAGGAAATTCTGAGCGTGATGATTGAGGAGATTGAGCGCGAAGGACTGACACTGATGCACCTAAGGGCTGTGCCTACTAATCCTGAGGTTCTTGGTGCTGCTGCTCGCGAGGTTGAGCCAGACATCAAGCAGATTTTCGTAACAGGCATAGCCGATGAGGATGTGCCTGTGTTTGAGCGTATATTATATAAGGTACGCAAGCGTATAGAAAACCGTATCGACAACGAGGACTTCTACATCTGCTCGCTGTCGAACAAGAATATTATCTATAAGGGAATGCTTACTAGCGGACAGCTGCGTCGCTACTTCCCTGATTTGTCGAATGATTATTTTACAAGTGGACTGGCGCTGGTACACTCGCGCTTCTCTACTAACACATTCCCAAAGTGGAAGCTGGCTCAGCCATTCCGTCTGTTGGCCCACAACGGTGAAATTAACACCATTCGTGGTAACCGTGGTTGGATGAAGGCTCGTGAGAGCGTGCTGAACAGCGAGGCACTGGGCGATATCAAGGACCTGCGCCCCATCGTGCAGGAAGGAATGAGTGATTCGGCCAGCTTGGACAACGTGTTTGAGTTCCTGATGCTGAGCGGACTCTCATTGCCACAGGCCATGGCTATCCTTGTGCCTGAGAGCTTTAACGACAAGAACCCCATCAGTGAAGACCTGAAGGCTTTCTACGAGTATCATTCAATCTTGATGGAGCCATGGGACGGACCTGCAGCGCTGCTGTTCAGCGATGGTCGCTATGCAGGAGGTATGCTGGATCGTAACGGTCTGCGCCCAAGCCGTTACACAATCACTAAGGGTGGTATGATGGTTGTGGCCAGTGAGGTTGGTGTTATGGACTTTGAGCCAGGCGACGTGGTATCTAAGGGCCGTCTGCAGCCAGGTAAGATTCTGCTGATTGATACACAGGAGGGTAAGATATACTACGATGGTGAGATAAAGGAGCAGTTGGCTAAGGCTCACCCTTATCGTGAGTGGTTGAACGAGAACCGTGTGCAGCTGGAGAAACTGAAGAGCGGACGTAAGGTTGACAACGGTGTGAGCGATTTTGATAAGAAGCTCATCACCTTCGGCTTTGGTCAGGAGGATATCGACAAGACCATCATTCCTATGGCAACAGCTGGTCAGGAGCCTGTAGCTGCTATGGGTAATGACACACCGCTGGCTGTCATCTCAGATCGTCCACAGGTGCTGTTCAACTATTTCCGTCAACAGTTTGCTCAGGTTACTAACCCTGCCATCGACCCTATCCGTGAGGAGTTGGTAATGAGTTTGACAGAGTACATCGGTGCTGTAGGAACCAACATCCTTACACCTGATGCATCTAACTGTAAGATGGTACGTCTGCCACAGCCAGTGCTGACAAATACACAACTTGACATACTTTGTAACATCCGCTATAAGGGCTTTAAGACACAGAAGCTCGCCATGCTGTTCGAGATATCACAGGGCGAGGAAGGTCTGCGTAAGGCTCTTGATGACCTGTGTCATCAGGCCGAGGCTAGTGTTGACGAGGGTGTTAACTACATTATCCTCTCTGACCGTGACATCGATGAGAAGCATGCTGCTATCCCTTCACTGTTGGCTGTAAGTGCTGTTCACCACTATCTGATCAGCGTGGGCAAGCGCGTACAGACAGCTCTGATTGTTGAGAGTGGTGAGATTCGTGAGACCATGCATGCAGCCCTGCTGCTGGGTTATGGTGCCAGCGCACTCTGTCCATACATGACATTCGCCATCCTCGACGACCTGGTAAAGCATCACAAGATCCAGGAGGAGTATGCTACTGCCGAGAAGAACTACATCAAGGCTGTGGATAAGGGCTTGAAGAAGATTATGAGTAAGATGGGTATAAGTACCATCCGTTCATATCGTGGAGCCAAGATTTTCGAGAGCATCGGTCTGAGCGAAGACCTGCTGCGCCGCTACTTCGGTACAGAGGTGAGCACCATCGGAGGTGTTGGTCTGAAGGAGATTGCACGCGATGCTATCGCCCTGCATGAGGCTGCCAAAGAGCAGAGCTTCTTGCAGAACCAGGGACTCTTTGCATGGCGCAAGGATGGTATCAAGCACGCCTGGAACCCAGAGACAATCGCAAAACTGCAACTTGCTACCCGTCAGGGTAACTATGATAAGTTTAAGGATTGGGCAAAGATTGTTGATGAAAAGGAAAGCCCAATCTTTATCCGCGACTTCTTTGGTTGGAAGAAGGCAGCTAAGCCAACTCCTATTGACGAGGTTGAGCCTGTAGAGAGCATCGTTAAGCACTTTGTAACAGGTGCAATGTCGTTTGGTGCTTTGAGTATTGAGGCCCACGAGGCTTTGGCACTGGCCATGAACAAACTGGGTGCACGCAGTAACACTGGTGAGGGTGGTGAGGACAACGCCCGTTATCACTCAGAGGTTGATGGTGTAAGCCTGAGCTCAAAGACCAAGCAGATAGCATCAGGACGCTTCGGTGTGACAGCCGAGTATCTGGTGAATGCTGAGGAGATACAGATTAAGGTGGCACAGGGTGCTAAGCCTGGTGAGGGCGGACAGCTGCCTGGATTCAAGGTAAACGAGATTATTGCCAAGACACGTAACGCTATCCCTGGCATCTCGCTCATCTCGCCTCCACCTCATCATGATATCTATTCGATCGAGGACCTGGCTCAGCTCATCTTCGACCTTAAGAATATCAACCCAACAGCTGCTGTGAGCGTTAAGCTGGTAGCCGAGAGTGGTGTAGGAACCATTGCTGCTGGTGTAGCCAAGGCTAAGGCCGACCTGATTGTTATCAGTGGTGCCGAGGGTGGTACAGGTGCAAGTCCTGCATCAAGTATGCGTTTCGCAGGTATCTCGCCTGAAATCGGTCTTGCTGAGACTCAGCAGACGCTGGTGATCAATGGTCTGCGTAATCAGGTTCGTCTGCAGACCGATGGACAACTTAAGACTGCTAAGGACGTTATCATTATGGCTATGTTGGGAGCCGATGAGTTCTCGTTTGGAACATTGCCACTGATTGTTCTGGGCTGTGTGATGATGCGTAAGTGTAATACCAATACCTGTCCAATGGGTGTGGCCACCCAGAACCCAGAGCTGCGTAAGCACTTCGAGGGTCGTTCAGAGTATGTCGTTAACTTCTTCACTTTCCTTGCCGAGCAGGTGCGTGAGTACCTCGCAGAGATCGGTGTGAAGAGTCTGAAGGAGATTATCGGACACACAGAGCTCATCGAGGTAGACACTACCAACGCTACTGACAAGCAGAAGACCATCGATTTCGCACGCCTGCTGCACAAGCCTGACACAGACAAGGCTCTGTATTGGGACCGTGGTGCCTTTACCAAGGTTACAGGCGTGAAGGATGAGGAGATTATCAAGGCAGCCGAGAAGGCTATCAACGATGGTGAGGAGGTAACACTCGACTATGCTATCAAGAATACCGACCGTGCCGTTACCACAATGCTGAGTGGTGTCATTGCCAAGAAATATGGCGAGGCTGGTCTGCCTGATGATACTATCAATATCAAGTTCAAAGGCTCAGCCGGTCAGAGCTTTGGTGCATTTGCTGTAAAGGGTGTGAACCTGAAGCTCGAGGGTGAGTGTAACGACTACTTCGGAAAGGGACTCTCTGGCGGTCGCATTTCGATTCTGCCTCCAGCCCGAAGTGGTGAGGATTTCCATGCCGAGGATAACATCATCGCTGGTAACACAGGATTGTATGGTGCCACCTCAGGTGAACTCTATATCAATGGTAAGGTGGGTGAGCGCTTTGGTGTGCGCAACTCAGGTGCCATCGCTGTGATTGAAGGTGCAGGCGACCACTGCTGCGAGTATATGACTGGCGGACGTGTGGTAGTACTGGGCGATACTGGTCGTAACTTCGCTGCTGGTATGAGTGGTGGTGTGGCCTATGTTTGGGATCGCAAGCACAACTTTGACTACTTCTGTAATATGGATATGGTTGAAATCAACCTGGTTGAGGACAGCGTATCGCGTAAGGAACTGCTTGAGCTCATCCGTCAGCACTACTTGCACACAGGTTCTGCATTGGCTGGACGTATGCTCGACAATTGGAACCACTACTGCGAGGAATTCGTACAGGTTGTGCCTATCGAGTACAAGCGCGTTCTGCAGGAAGAGCAGATGAACAAGCTGCGCCAGAAGATTGCAGACATGCAGCGAGACTATTAATCATTAATGTTTAATGTTTAATCTTTAATGTAAAAATGGGAAATCCAAAAGCATTTTTAGAGATACACCGCCAGGAGGCGGGATACCGTCCGATTCACGATAGAATCCATGACTTTGGCGAGGTAGAGCAGACGCTCAGCACTCGCGAACGTAAACTGCAGGCATCGCGCTGTATGGACTGTGGCGTTCCTTTCTGCCACTGGGCCTGTCCGCTGGGCAACAAAGCTCCAGAGTGGAATGATGCTCTGTACAAAGGCGATTGGGAGTTGGCTTATCGCTTACTTAATAGTACTAACCCCTTCCCAGAATTCACTGGTCGCATCTGTCCCGCTTTGTGTGAGAAGGCCTGTGTTCTGAACCGTTTTAACCACGAGCCAACAACTAATCGCGAAGACGAGTGCGCCATCACTGAGATGGCTTTCCAGGAGGGATTCATCCAGCCCAAGACTGACATTGAGCGTAATGGCAAGAAGGTGGCAGTTATTGGTGCTGGTCCTGCCGGACTGGCTGCTGCCAACGATCTGAATCTGATGGGCTACAAAGTAACGGTGTTCGAAAAGAACGAGGCTGCTGGCGGCCTGCTCCGCTACGGTATCCCCAACTTCAAACTGAATAAGGCCATCATCGATCGCCGCATAAAACTACTTGAGGCCGAAGGCATCGAGTTTAAATACGGTGAGGCAATAGAGGTGAACGATGCGTTTGCTAAGCAGTTTGATGCTGTGGTGATATCTACAGGAACTCCTACTGCTCGTGATCTTAAGGCTCCTGGCCGCGAACTCAAAGGCGTACATTTCGCTCTCGAAATGCTGTCACAGCAGAATCGTGTGCTGGCAGGTATGGAGTTCTCTAAGGACGAACGCGTAACAGCTAAGGGTAAGGACGTGCTTGTGATTGGTGGTGGTGATACTGGTAGCGACTGTATTGGTACTGCTCACCGTCAGGGTTGCAAGAGCGTTACTCAGATTGAGATTATGCCAAAGCCCGTTGAAGGTCCTGAGGATCCACAGAACCCCTGGCCAAACTGGCCTCGCACCCTCAAGACCACTTCAAGTCACGAGGAGGGTTGCACACGCCGTTGGAACATAAACACCTTGGAGTTCATAGGTAAAGACGGTAAGCTTACTGGCGTAAAAGTTCAGGAGATTGACTGGAAGCCGCTGAGCTCGTGCTTTTGGCTATGGGATTCCTTAAGCCAGAGCATCCAGAATATCCTAAGAACGTATTCGTATGTGGTGACTCTGCTAATGGTGCAAGTCTTGTAGTTCGTGCTATGGCCAGCGGACGTCAGACAGCTCAGAAGGTGAATAGCTATCTTGCTAAATAAAAGAAAATAGTCAAATATGAAAGTTTCTTTCACAAAGATGCACGGAGCTGGTAATGACTACATCTACGTCAATGCTATGCAGTTCCCCATCGCCGACCCTGCTAAGGCATCTATCCTTTGGAGCGATCGACATAAAGGTATTGGCTCTGATGGATTGGTGCTGATTGATAAGTCGACAGTACCTGAGGCTGATTTCTCTATGCGTATTTTCAATGCCGATGGTAGCGAGGCCATGATGTGTGGCAACGCATCGCGATGCATAGGCAAACTTTCTGGCGTAAAGGTCTTGAGTCTTCATATAATAGATAATAAGGTAGAAAGCGTGACCGTTGATATGCTGGAGCCAAGGTTGGAAGACGATAGCCAGTTCCTTCCACATCGTGGTGTGGATCAAGGTACATTCGTATCGATGGGCAATCCGCATTATGTGATTTTTACCGACGATGTGGATCAGGTAGGCGAGGCTGGTCGTATATTAGAGCATCACCCGGCCTTTCCGCAGCGCTGTAATATCGAGTTTGCACGTGTCGAGGCAGATGGTACCATCCGCACCCGTGTTTGGGAGCGAGGTAGTGGTATTACACAGGCTTGTGGTACTGGCGCTTGTGCTACGGCTGTGGCTGCTGCCCTCACAGGAAAGTCTGGACGCACATCGCAGATTGTGATGGATGGCGGCACGCTCAGTATCGAGTGGTGCGAATCGGATAATCATGTATATATGACAGGTCCTGCGGAATTTGTCTTCGATGGAGAAATATTTTATTAATGGATTATTACTTTTTAGTTACAGATTGTAAGTAAACATCATTGTAATACTTACAATTTGTAACTTTCAATTAAAAAGAAGATAAATAGTGTTGTTAAACAACATGATTTGCTATCAAATTGTCGTATCTTTGCATCGAAATCATAACAAAGTGTAAGCAAATCGTATAACAAACATAAAAAGATTGATTATGGAAGCATTAAGATTTCAGGTTGTCGGCGAGGCTTTTAAAAAGAAGCCCCTCGACGTAAAAGCCCCAAGTGAGAGACCTTACGAGTATTTTGGTAAGAAGGTCTTCAATCGTGAGAAAATGTACAAGTACCTTCCAAAGGATGTGTACCAGAAGATGATTGACGTTATCGATAATGGTTCACGTCTGGATCGCGCTGTGGCCGATGCTGTAGCCGCTGGCATGAAGCAGTGGGCAGTTGAGAACGGCGTTACTCACTATACACACTGGTTCCAGCCTCTTACAGAGGGAACGGCCGAGAAGCACGACTCGTTTATCGAGCACGACGGCAAGGGTGGTATGGTTGAGGAGTTCACTGGTAAGCTGCTTGTTCAGCAGGAGCCTGATGCATCTTCATTCCCTTCAGGTGGTATCCGCTCTACTTTCGAGGCACGTGGTTACTCTGCCTGGGATCCCACATCTCCTGTATTCATTATCGATGATACACTTTGCATCCCCACCGTATTTATCAGTTATAGCGGTGAGGCGCTCGACTATAAAGCTCCATTGAAGCGCGCTCTGCATGCCGTTAACGTAGCTGCTACCGATGTTTGCCATTACTTTGACCCAGCCGTTAAGAAGGTGCAGAGCAATCTGGGTTGGGAGCAGGAGTACTTCCTTGTTGACGAGGGATTGTATGCTGCCCGTCCCGACCTGTTGCTCACTGGTCGCACCCTGATGGGTCACGATTCAGCCAAGAACCAGCAGATGGACGACCACTACTTTGGAGCTATCCCTGAGCGCGTGGCTGCCTTTATGAAGAACTTGGAGTTTGAGGCTCTTGAGTTGGGCATCCCTGTTAAGACGCGTCACAATGAGGTTGCTCCTAACCAGTTCGAGCTGGCTCCTATTTTCGAGGAGACCAACCTGGCTGTCGACCACAACATGCTGCTGATGTCAGTCATGAAGAAGATTGCCCGTAAGCACGGATTCCGTGTGCTGTTGCACGAGAAACCATTCGCTGGTATCAATGGCTCGGGTAAGCATAATAACTGGAGCTTGAGCACCGATAACGGCATTCTGCTGCATGCTCCTGGTAAGACTGCTGAACAGAACCTGCGCTTTGCAACCTTCATTGTTGAGACACTGATGGGTGTTTACAAGCACAACGGACTGCTGAAGGCTTCTATCATGAGTGCTACCAACGCGCATCGTCTGGGTGCTAACGAGGCTCCTCCAGCCATCGTGTCTTCATTCCTTGGCAAGCAGGTTAGCGAGTTGCTCGACCACATCGAGACGGCTGATAAAGACTTCCTCGCTATGGCTGGCAAACAGGGCCTGAAGATGGATATCCCTGAAATCCCAGAGTTGCTGATCGATAATACCGATCGTAACCGTACTTCTCCATTTGCTTTCACCGGTAACCGCTTTGAGTTCCGTGCCGTAGGTTCTGAGGCTAACTGTGCCAGCGCTATGATTGCCCTGAACAGTGCCGTGGCCGAGGCTCTGGTTGACTTCAAGAAGCGTGTCGACGCTCGCATCCCTGAGTTCGAGAAGAAGCTGGCTGGTACCGACCACAGTGCTAAGTTCCATGCCATCATCGATGTTCTTCGCGAGGATATCAAGACCTGTAAGCCTATCCGCTTTGATGGTAACGGCTACTCTGATGAGTGGGTTGTTGAGGCAGAGAAGCGTGGTCTCGATGTTGAGAAGAGCTGTCCGAAGATCTTCGAGCGCTACCTTGATGATGCCAGCATTAAGATGTTTGAGAGTCTGAACGTCATGACAAAGAAGGAGCTCGAGGCACGTAACGAGGTGAAGTGGGAGACCTACACCAAGAAGATTCAGATTGAGGCTCGCGTGCTTGGCGACCTCTCAATGAACCATATCATCCCTGTGGCTACCAGCTATCAGAGCCAGCTGCTTAAGAACGTAGAGAATATGGCAGCTGTATTCCCAGTAGACAAGGCCGAGAAGCTGAATGCACGTAACATCAAGATTATCGAGGAGATTGCTGAGCGCACTTCTGCCATCGAAAAGGGTGTTGAAGAGTTGGTAAATGCTCGTAAACTTGCTAACAAGATTGGCGACGAGCACGACAAAGCTATTGCCTACCACGACACTGTAGCACCCAAACTCGACGAGATTCGTTACCAGATAGACAAGCTCGAACTGATTGTTGACGATGCCCTGTGGCCACTGCCTAAATATAGAGAGCTACTGTTCATCCGATAACAGAGACATCAAACAATTCTTTTTTTGGTTGTTTGAAGTTTGCGTGGGGACTTGAAGCTGAGACAGTTTCGGGTCCCTCTTTTTTTATCTCTTTCTTGCAATAACGTAGATGATAACAGGGGCACCGATGAGAGGGGTGACAGCGTTAAGGGGGATGACACCGCTCTCGCCTGGCAGGTAGCAGATGAGGTTGCACACCAAGGCTACAACTGAGCCGCAAAGCAAGGTGGCAGGCAACAGTTGGCGATGGTTATCAGTGGTTAGCAACTGTCGTGCGATGTGTGGCACGGCTAGGCCGATAAACGCCACAGGGCCGCAGAAGGCTGTGGTGATGGCTGTGAGCACGCCTGTTACTATCAGCAGCCAGTTGCGCACGCGCATAATGTTCACTCCCAGATTCTCTGCATATCTGTCACCCAGCATCAGGGCGTTAAGGGGTTTTATCAGCAGTAAGGCACCAACCAGTCCTGCTAGTGTTACTAATGCAAACACAGGCATGTTGGCCATCGATACACCTCCAAACGAGCCCATGCCCCACACCATATACGACTTGACGCCCTCGTCGGTGGCAAAGAAATTGAGCAGCGAGATGGCCGAATTAGAGATATAGCCAATCATGATACCTATGATGAGTAGCATCACGCTGTTGCGCACCAGTGTGGAGAAAAAGAAGATGATAGCCATCACCGTCATAGAGCCTACAAAGGCGGCTGAGAGAATGGCTGCAAAACCTGTAATGCTGACGGAGCCAACAGATAGTCCGCCACCAAGAAACAGCATCACCATGGCTACGCCAAGTCCTGCACCGCTGTTGATACCAAACACACTTGGACCAGCCAACGGATTTCGGAAAGCCGTTTGCAACATCAGTCCACTTACAGCGAGGGCAGCCCCGCAGAGTGTGGCTGTGATAGCCTGTGGCAATCGCGACTCAAGCACGATGAACTGCCACGATGCCTTGCTGGCCTCGTTGCCCAAGAGTATGCTGACAACATCCCGTGCAGGAATACTAACCGATCCCAGCAACAGATTAAGGACAAAGAGCACAATGACTGCTCCCCCTAATCCTAAGCAATAAGCAGAACCTTTGTTCATACCGAGGGCAAAAGTACAAATAAATTATCAATTATCAATTAACAATTATCAATTATTTACGCCATTCATCACAATTTTGCCGTTTATCCCTCCATTCATCACAAAACGATACAGAATATCCCAGAATTTTTGTGCTTTCCACAAAAAAAACGTATTTTTGTAGCGTCAATAATCAACATAAGAATATGAATAAAGAACAAAGATTTTGTCAGAGTTGCGGCATGCCGCTAACCGAAGAAGTTCTCGGCACGAATGCCGACGGTAGTAAGAATGAAGATTACTGTATGTACTGCTACAAGGATGGAAAATTCTTGCAGGACTGCACGATGGAAGAGATGATTGAACATTGTGCGCAATTTGTGAATGCTGTTGAAGCCATGAATGCTAACCCCGCTATAGCAGGCGTTAAAGAACTCATTGCACAGATGGCCGACAAACAGCCCATCGCTTATATCTCGTCAGTAGACCAAGAAGGTTTCCCTTGGACTAAGGCCATGTTGAAGCCACGTAAACGTGAGGGTATCAAAACCTTCTACTTTACAACCCACACATTCTCAATACGTGTGGCTCAATACAAGGCTAACCCCAAGGCCAGTATCTATTTCTGCGATGCCAAAGGTTTCAAGGGCATGATGCTCAGAGGTACGATGGAGGTGCTGACGGATGCTGCCTCGAAGGAGATGATCTGGCGCGATGGCGACACAGAGTACTATCCAGGTGGCGTCACCGATCCTAATTACTGCGTGTTGAAGTTCACCGCCACCGACGGCCGATTCTATAGCGATTTCTATCCACGTAGTTTCGTGATTGAGTAAATGATGTGTCTTAGGCCATTCAATATCAACGATGCTCCGACGATTCTGAGCTGGTGCAAGGATAAGCATGCCTTCCGGCTTTGGAGTGCTGACAGGTATAAGGATTACCCTGCTCAGCCTGAGGAGATGATGAAGCAGTACGAGGGTGATAATATGTTTCCACTCACGGCTGTCGTGGGAGAGGAAATCATTGGGCATATCCTATTGAGATTCCCCTCAGAAGATAAAAGCGTCATTCGATTCGGTTTTGTCATCGTGGACGATTTGAAACGAGGTAAAGGCTATGGCAAACAGCTTTTACGTCTTGCTATCGATTATGCGAAGCGGGAACTGGGTGCTCAGAAGATTACCCTTGGTGTGTTCTGCGACAACCTCTCTGCCGTCGAATGCTACAAGTCCGTCGGTTTCCGAATCATAGGCGAAGATGCCTATCCGATTGACGGGGAGAAATGGAAAGGTTTTGAAATGGAAATGGAATTAGAAAAGATATGAATATACTGATAATTAAAAGTACGTAGTAAACTATCGTGCGCCTATACCCAAACAATCATTCGCTTATACTCAAATTGAAACGCTTTTCAAAACGAGGAACAATGTATACTCGCTTAATCATATCATTCGTCACAAATCGATACAGAATATCCCAAATGTTTGGTTGTTTCGACAACAATTCGTAACTTTGCAGTCGAAAACAAATAATAAGATGAAGCAGGAAATCAATCCCAAGGATACAAATCGGGCCATCGCATTCGAGCTGTGGATGAAGTCGCCCATGCCGATGGTGACGTTTACCAAAACCTTTGATGTGACGCGACTCTGTAAAGTGAGTCGTAGGCGCGGTATGAAATTCAACATGCTGCTCTGCTGGTGTATCGGCAAGGCCGCATCTGGGATAGAGGAATTTTACATGTTGCCGCAGAACGGGAAACTATACAAATACGACCGCATGGCCATTAATGTGATTGTAGATAACGTAAAAGGCGGACTCAGTTTTTGCGACGTTGCCTTCTGCGATGATCTGGAGCAGTTTAATGCCAATTACATGCATCTGACAGAGACCATCAGACAAACCTGTCAGGACATATTAGACGATGAGGCTGTGATAGTAGGCACGTCGGCAGTGACTGGCACTGAACTCGACAGCATAGTCAACCAGTATAGCGGCATCTACAACGATCCTTTCTTGGCATGGGGGCGTTACCGCAAGGGATGGCTGAAGACGACTCTCCCCATCTCTTTCCAGTTTCATCACGCCCAGATGGACGGCAAGCATGCGGCCCGATTCTTAGAAGAACTGCAAAAAACAATCAATTTCACTCTAACTTGATAGCAAGCATGGTCAGGTCGTCGCTAGGTTCAGCGCCATTTCGATGCGACTCTACCGATTGGCTGAAAGCATCGATAATCTGTTTGGCAGTATAGGATTTCATTTGTTGCAACATCTGTTGCAGGCGGTCGTCGCCATACTGCTTCTGTGCCAGGTTTTCTGCCTCGTTCAGTCCGTCAGTATAGATAAAAAGCATTTTGCCCCTGATGCTGTCTATCTCTTCACCTACATAGTCGAGCTCAGGCCACAGACCGATGGGGGCATTCGGCTCTACATCGATGAACTCGCCATCGAGCAGTGGTGGATTATGTCCGGCGTTACAGTAGTATAGATGGCCGGTTGTGAGGTCGGCTTCGCCAATGAACATGGTGACGAACATGCCGTTGTCGTTGTTTTCCGACAGCTCATTGTTCAGGCGGTTGGCAATATCGCAGGGTTTACGCCGCTGCTTGGCCATAGCGCGGAAAAGGCGGATGGCCTGTGCCATGAACAGCGAGGCAGGAACGCCCTTGCCGCTGACGTCGCCAAGGCAGAAGTAGAGCTGATTGTCGATAATCTCGAAGCTGTAGAGGTCGCCGCCCACTTCCTTGGCTGGGGTCATCAGTCCGTAGAGGTCAAGGTCGCTACGCTCAGGGAATGCCTGTGGCACCATCGACATCTGAATATCGCGAGCAATGCGCAGCTCACTCTCAATGCGCTCCTTGGCGGTGGTGGTCTCCTCAAGCTGGTCGTAGGCAACCGCCAGCTGGTGGTAGGCATGTTTCAGTCGGCGTGCAGCCAGTTGGCGTCGATAGAGGTAGAAGCAGAGGAAGCCGATAACAAGCAGTCCGATAGCTCCAGCAGCAATCATCAGGATATGTTGGGCATGTTCCTTTTGCTCTTGAGCCTGTATCTTCGACTGGTATTCGCTAAGCTGCAGGTTCTTATTGTGGGCTTCCAGACTGTCGTTTTCCAATTGTATGGTGATGTTGGCCAGTTCTGCATCGCGGTTTTTGAGTGTGAGCATCAAGGTCTCTTCTTCCAGTTGTTTGTGTGCCAGCTCTTCAGCCGCCATATCGAGTCGCATCTGCTGGTTGTGCAGTTTCAACTCTCTGGCTTCAAGTTCCACTCGGCCCAGGTCCATAGCAGCGGTCATCTCCATCAGCAAGTGGTTGTTGCGCTTGTTATTGATGGAGTCTCGCATCTCCCAGAATCTCTGTTGCGTGTAGTAGGCATTTTGGAAATCGCCCATACGTTTATAGATAAGATGGCGCATATCATTACGGAAGAGCGGCGACAGTTTCTCGCAGAGGGTGAGAGCCTCGTCATACTGATGGTCGTTGATTTTTCGCCACACAGCGAGAACACGCCCTTGCGAATCGTCGCGTCCATAAGCCTGTTTTGCTTTCTCGCGCTCGCCCCAAATATAGTCGAACTCCTTCTGGTATGAGGCAGCATCCTTGACGTGATAAACGGTAGTATCTACCTTGCTCAGACAGATGACCGACCAGGCGTTCAGTCTGTGCATAGCGCTGATATGAGGCTCCTTCAGGGCCTGTTCGGCATCGTGGCAGGCCTGCAGGCATTTCCTGTTGGTTAAGCTGATTCTGGCCAGCTCTATCCACGAGGCTGCCGCACTCTCGTTGGGGAAGTTCTTGTGCAGATAGTCGATGGCTTTACGGAAGTTCTGGCTGCCCTCCTGATAGTCGCCCATCATACTCTGTATGGTACCCATCACATGTGTACCTGTGTAGATGCCGTACTTGTGGTCGTGGTTCAGGGCATACTGTTGCATGTCCTTAGCAGTGAGCTGTCCTCTGTTGCGCTGCTGGTGGTTAGCAAAATAGAGTGCCTGATTAGACCAGGCCTTGTAGAAGGTACGTTCGTCGCCAGCCTTCTGGGCTGCCTCCTTCAACTGGTTTGTAATATCGATAAAAGCTGCCTCGTCGTTTTTGTTGTAGAGCTGGTACATTTGTTTCTGCAGTTGTTTGATGTCGTCATCAGCCGACGACTGTGCCTTCGACTTGATTGTGCCAGACACCAAAAGCAGGATAAAAAGGATTATCTTTGCCATAAGCTTATGTTTTACATGGTTACACTACTCGTAATCGTCGATGACGGAGTTCATCATGTCCATCATGGGCTTGGCGGCGCGGAATATGCGCTCCATCTCGTCGAGCCAACCATCACCCTCGAAGAAGGTGTTGGATACGGCGTGCCAACAACAGTAATCCTTCAGGCGCAGGTATTTTACGTGTGGCCAATCCTTTGGGAATCCTGATGGACAGGTCTTAAGCTTGGCCAATCCGAAACCTTGAGGCTGGTCCCAGGCGTCAACGTTGGAATTGGTCTCATCGCTGCCGAAGTATTTCAGGAATTCCTTGTTCTCTACACATTTGAGCCATTCTGCTGTATTGCCCATCATCTCGTTACGGCACGAGGTGAGGATATTGGTGGGCAGCCAGTAGTTACCCACAGCCAATAAGCAATGATCGGGTTCAAAGTGCAGATAGTATCCGCCTCTTAGTGCCTTCTTGCCTTTGGCATTGATATAGGCGCCGAGGTGGTTCTTGTATGGCGACTTGTCAGGCGAGAATCGGGTATCGCGATAAAAGCGATAGGTACAATCCTTTACCTGTACGTGGGCAATCTCGGGGTCGAACGTCACAATACGCTCGATAGCCTGCTGAACGCCCCTTTCAAACTCAGCCCTTATGGCTTCATATTCTTTCTTGTTTTCCAGAAACCACTCACGGTTGTTGTTGGCCATCACCTGGCGCAGGAAACTCAATATTCTTTTCTGATTCATTGTCAATCTACTTTTTAATTGTGGGCAAATATACAAATAAATTAGCAATTATCCATTATCCATTATCATTTTTTTGTGCCATTTGCCACAAAAGTGCGCAGAATAATAAATGAGGATGTGTCTTTTTTTCGACACATCCTCAACTTCTTTAACTTCTCTAACTTCTTTAACTTCTCTAAAAAAGTTGTATTAATTACCAAACGTGTGCACGCTTCTCTGCAGGCACAAACATCTTGTCGCCCTGCTTAATGCCGAAGGCCTGGTACCAAGAATCAATCATTGGCAGAGCAGCCATCACACGCAGACGGTTGGGTGAGTGAACATCGCTGTTAACCAGCATAGCTGTGTACTCAGGTGTTGAGTTGCTGGCCCAAACACGAGCGAAAGCCAGGAAGAAACGCTGTGCAGGCGTGAAGCCGTCAACCTGCTTCAGAGGCTCCTGCTTCATGCGGTTCTCGTAGGCACGATAGGCAATGTTCAGTCCACCGTTATCACCGATGTTCTCGCCAAGTGTCTTCTGACCGTTAACCTTCAGTCCGGGTACAGCCTCCTGCTCCGAGAACCAGTCGGCCAGCACCTTGGTGCGCTCATTATACTTGGTCTTGTCGTCGGCTGTCCACCAGTTCTTCAGGTTTCCGTCCTTATCAAACTGACAGCCCTGATCGTCGAATCCGTGAGACATCTCATGACCAATCACCATACCGATGGCACCATAGTTGGCTGCGTAGTCAGACTCAGGATCGAAGAATGGTGGCTGCAGGATAGCAGCTGGGAAGTTGATGCTGTTGAACATGGGGTTATAGAAAGCATTGACAGTCTGTGGGGTGCAACCCATCATGGTCTTATCAACGGGCTTGCGCCAGTATTTGCGAAGGACAGCCTTTGTGGCTTCCTGATTGATGCGGATATAGTTCTCGATAAGGTTCTCGCTCTCGCGGATATCCACAAACTTCTCCATATCCTCCCACTTGTCAGGATAGCCTATGTTAATATGCATGGCGTGCAACTTCTCGATAGCCTTGGCTTTGGTTTCTTCGCTCATCCAGGTGTTCTCTTTCAGACGATCCTCAAAGGCCTGCTGAAGGTCTTTTACCAAACGGTAAACGCGCTGCTTGCTCGACTCGGGGAAGTACTCCTTGACATATAGTTTTCCAACGGTTTCGCCCAGACTTCCGCTGATTTCGGCTACGGCACGCTTCCAACGTGGTCTCTGCTCCTGAACACCAGAGATAATCTTGCTGGCCTCGAAAGCACGGTTGGTAAAGTCGTCAGAGAGATAGCCTGAGAAGGCCTTGATGACATGCAGTTCCATATAGGCTTTCAAATCGTCGATGCTGGTGTTGGCCAGAATATCCTCTACCACGTGCAGCGGCTCCAGCTGACTTACGTTCACGGTATCGATATCCTGTGGATAGCCTATGGCATCGCGGTAAGCTGCCCAGTCGATGCCTTTGAAATCCTTCAGCAACTGCTCCCAAGACATGATGTGGATGGTGAGCATAGGATTGCGTCGGGCCACCTGGTTCAGGGTCTTTACACCTATCTTATGTTCAATGGCCCACTCGGCCTGCATCATGCGCTCTGCGTCGGCATCGTTGTAGCCTACCATCTTGAAGTAGTCCTTGTTCAGACTCTTAATGGCTTCTACGGTCTTCTTCTGTGTCTCGTTAGGCTCGGCATAATACTCCTGAGCCAACGAAGTGCCACCATGACCCGCGCTCATCATATACTCTGACGACTTGAATGGGTTGAGACTCAGGCCGATACCGAATGGAGCGGTGTTGAATCCCTTGCCGTCGAGTTCATACATCAGTTTCAGCAGTTCTTCGCGAGTCTTCAAACCACGCACCTGCTTAAGATAGGGCAGGATAGGCTGATAGCCCAGCTTGTTGCGACCTACGCTATCCATATAGAGGCGATAGACTGCGCCAATCTTCTGTCCGTCGCTACCCTGAGGCAGATTCTTCTGGTCGGCATACTTCATGATGAGGGCGTTGATGCGATCATTGTTTAATTCGCTCAAGTCGGTAAAAGCACCATTCTCGGGGTGCTGCTTGTCAAGAGGGTTGGCCTTCAGCCAGCTACCTACAGCATACTGCCAGAAATCATCACCAGCCTTTACGCTGGGGTCCATGTTTGCTTTAAAGTCCTGTGCCGAGCCAGCCATACTTACAAGGGCCATTGCAACGGCTAAAAAAAGTTTTTTCATCTGTTAATCATTATTTGTTAAACACTCTTTCTTAATTTAGACACACAATTGGGGAGAAAACTACACGTTTTAGCTGATTTATTTTCGAGTTATTTCAAAATGGAATGGCTTGTCGAAGTGGCGACGCGAGTAGTAGGTGACTGACGGATGCTTCATGTCCATCACCATCGTCCACGCTGTGCCAAGGAATCCTTTTCTTTCTGGTTGCGATACATCTGCGATGGCATCAGTTAGTTGTTTCTCGCTCATCACGCCCCCAGTCTGGTTGAATCGCTCGCAAAGTCTGTCGTATCTGTCATCGCCTTCTTGCAATCCCACGTTGTGCTTCTCTTTGCAGAGATAGTGGTTGGTCACTTCAGGCGAATCTGTCACTATCATCTTGTTGTCTACATATTCCACAACGACACTCCTGCCAGTGGCATCGGCCATCGCATAGTGGTGGGCAGAGCCGATATCAGAATGCATGTTGATACCTTTCAGCAGCTCTAATGCCTCACTGACGGTAGCCGCATTCTTCAACATATAGCTGATGGCAGCTGTCGTGGTCAGGTTGGGTTTATTGGTGTTCTGATGGGTCTCCACCTTGTCGCCTGCCATCAGGTCGGCTATAGCCAGACCCTTTTCGTTGATGCCGTCGAGGGCACAGAACAGGCTTGCAAGCGACATAAATTGGTTTTTGAATCCCTCGGGTTTAAAGTCTTCGCCAAATCCAAAGAAGTTGATATTGAAAGTGGTGATGGTTTCATAACCTTTATCTGGTATGGTATGCAGCACCAAACCTACTGCTGATGGAAAGTCGAAATTGCGCCCCATCATCACACCTCCTTCAGGCGTAGTAACAGTAAGAGCAGAACAGCCAAAATCGGCTTTTGCAGGATGCATATCGGGTTTATAATGGCCTTTCGACAGGAAGCCTATGATATAGGCAGAAAGCTCCTCGGCATTCTTGGCGCCACCTTGCTTCATCAACGCGTCGAATCCATCGTCGCCTTTATATTCCATATAGTACAGTCCGTCGTCAAGTTTCTCGGCCGACATGGCACCTTTAAGCAACGGACCAAACTCCAGCCACATCAATACGCCTGCAACTATAATCAGTCCCAGGACACTGAAAAACACGATTTTTAATGCTTTCTTCATTGTCTACTCATTCAATTTTTTAAGTCATACACAATACTTTGACGATGCAAAGATACAAATAGTTGCATTAATTACCAAAAATCCACGTAAGTTTTCGCCATAAACCCTCCATTGGGCCACGCTGGTGGTTGGAGAACCAATAGCGGGCAAAGCTGTATTGAACAACGACCATGGCGATGCCTACGAGTACGGCGTAGGTGACACCTAACTTATAATAGCAGCCAAGACCATAACCACAGAATATCGAACATCCAATGATTGATTGCAACAGATAGTTGGTAAGACTCATACGACCAAAGATGCACAAGTGATGAAGCACCTTACGAACGCCCTCAAAAGCATACCATGCTGATACAACTGCCGATACAATCATCAGCAGAATCAACAGGTTATAGATAGGGTTGAGCCATGAGGCTATCGCACTATAATCAACCAGACTCAATATAGCTACCATGATGGCTGAGCCCAACAGTATCTTATGCCATATCTGCAAGTTGTGGCCTTCGTTATAGAAGAGTCTCTCTCGTCCTAACTGCATACCCAGAATAAAGAGGCAGAGCAGCTGTGTGAGTCGTCCGCTAAACACATTGAATCTGAAGTTTACTTCAAAGCCATATCGCAGATTGGTAAGGGTGTTCTCAAGAAAAGTCCCATGCTCGTGAGCACTGTTAATCTTACCATAGACTTCCCACAAAGTAGAATGGTCTATCTCATAACCAGTTAACAGACAGACCAGCTCTACAGGTTGTATGGCCAACAAGGCGATGATGCACCAGACAGCCTTAGACGGCAGATAGCTGATAGGAATAAGTAGCAAACCATAGCAGGCGTAGAGCATCAGGATATCGCCATCGTAGAAAGCCACGTTTACGACACCAAAAAGAAACAAGAGACACATGCGCCAGGCAAAACGTCCTGAGAACGAACGCCCCTTTTGCTGCTGGTTGTCGTTCATAATGAAGAAACTCAGTCCAAATAGCATCGCAAAGATGCCATACATCTTACCTGACAGCAGCCAGGCCAGGACATCAGCCACAGCCTGATCGGTTGGCAATGTGTGGATGATGGTTTCTTTGGTAAAAATGTTGAAGTGCTCAACAGAGTGATACAGAATGATGCCAGCCACAGCGATACCTCTCAAGGCATCGGCCACATCGATACGGGTGTTGGGGAGATGACGAGTAGTATACATATTATCTATGCTTTAGAAGTTGATTATTTTGGGTGCAAAGATATATAGTATTATGTAATCATCCAAATATTTGGGATATTTTGTGCCGTTTTGTGACGAATGGCAATTTAAAGATACATTAAAAAAAACAAAAAGGGTTGATTATTTAATTGTTTTGCTTATCTTTGCAGGCAGAATTATAATTCAACACAATTTATGAAAAAAACGATTTTAACTTTCGCTGTGGTTTGTGCTGCTGTGGGCGTACAGGCACAGAAGACTGCTATCCCCCGCGATGCGGCGCTGGAGGCAAAGATTGAGAAGACACTCGCCAAGATGACACTCGACGAGAAGATTGGTCAGATGCTTGAACTGAACCTTGATGTGATGGGCAAGATGACTGTAGAGAATGCTAAGGTAGATCGCGAGAAAGTTCGCTCTGTTTTGCAGCAGTATGGTCGTTCTGATGCTGAAGTCAAAGAGATGCTGAAGCTTACTGACCAGCAGATTATCGACAAGTTGGGCGGATTCCCTGTGGACATCTATCAGGGCGACACCAAACGCGTTTGGCAACTCAACGAGACCATGCTCGACACACTTATCTCGAAGTGGAAGGTGGGCTCTATCCTGAATGCGCCTGGCACTCGTGCCTCAAGCGTAGAGCAGTGGCAGAAGTGGATTCAGCTGATTCAGAAGAAGTCGATGAAGTATCTGGGTATTCCTGATATCTATGGTCTGGACCATAACCATGGTGTGACCTATACTCAGGGGGGTACACTCTTCCCACAGCCCATCAACCTGGGTGCTTCGTTCAATACAGAACTGGCTCGCAGAGGTGCTGAGATTACGGCCTATGAGAGTCGTGCAGCCAACTGTCCTTGGGTGTATAACCCAGTAGTTGACCTGAGTCGCGACCCACGCTGGCCTCGTATGTATGAGAGCTTTGGTGAGGATGCTATCGTGAACTCAAAGATGGTGGTAGCAGAGATCAGAGGCTATCAGGGTGATGACAACAATCATATCGACCAGTATCATGTAGGTACCAGCACTAAGCACTACTTTGCTTATGGTGCTCCTTGGACTGGTAAGGACCGTACGCCTGCCTACCTGTCGCCACAGATGATTCGTGAGAAGTACTTCGAGCCATTCAAGCAGGCTGCGCTTGCTGGTACATTGACCATGATGGTTAACTCGGCTTCAGTAAACGGTGTGCCTCTTCATGCCAGTTATGAGTATATGACCAAGTGGCTGAAGGAGGATCTGGGATGGGATGGATTCCTGGTAACAGACTGGGCTGACATCAACAACCTCTTCTCTCGTGAGCATGTGGCCAAGGATAAGAAGGATGCCATCCGTATCGCCATCAATGCTGGTATCGATATGTCGATGGACCCCTATAGCGTAGAGTTCTGTGTACTGCTGAAGGAACTGGTACAGGAGGGTAAGGTGAAGATGAGTCGTATCGATGATGCTGTTCGTCGTATCCTGCGTGCTAAGTACCGTCTGGGTCTCTTCGAGAAACCAAATACTGGTGGCAAGGGCTACGAGAAGTTTGGTAGCGAGGAGTTTGCCAAGGCATCTCTGAAGGCTGCTGAGGAGAGTGAGGTACTGCTGAAGAACGAGGGTAACATCCTACCTCTGGCCAAGGGTAAGAAGATTCTGCTTACTGGTCCTAACGCCAACCAGATGCGCTGTCTGCATGGTGGTTGGAGCTACACTTGGCAGGGCTCTAAGGCTGAGGATCTCTCAGAGAAGTACAACACCATCTACGAGGCTCTTTGCAATAAATATGGTAAGGAGAACATCATCCTTGAGCAGGGTGTGACCTATAACGAGGATGGTGCTTACTACGATGAGAACGAGCCCCAGATACAGAAGGCAGTAGATGCTGCTGCCAAGGCTGATGTGATTATCGCTTGTATTGGTGAGAACTCATATACAGAAACGCCAGGAAACTTGAGCGACCTCTGGCTGTCGAAGAATCAGCGCGACCTTGTAAAAGAGCTCGCTAAGACAGGTAAGCCTATCGTGATGGTATTGAATGAGGGTCGTCCTCGTCTGATTGCTGACATCGAGCCATTGGCTAAGGCTGTGGTCGACATTCTGATTCCTGGTAACTATGGTGGCGATGCACTCGCAAACCTGTTGGCTGGCGATGCAAACTTCTCTGCCAAGATGCCTTACACCTATCCTCGTGAGATTAACTCGCTGAACACCTATGATTATAAGGTATCAGAGGAGGTTGGTACCATGGCTGGCGCATACAACTACGATGCCAAAGTATCACTCCAGTGGCCTTTCGGCTATGGTATCAGCTATACTACCTATGAGTACAGCAACCTGCGTGTGGACAAGAGCAAGTTTACTGCTGCTGATGTGCTGACAGTGAGTGTTGACGTGAAGAATACTGGTGCCAAGGCTGGTAAGGAGGCTGTACTGCTTTACAGCAGCGACTTGGTAGCTTCTATCGTACCTGACAACAAGCGTCTGCGCGACTTCACCAAGATTGAGCTTCAGCCAGGCGAGGTGAAGACAGTAACCTTCCAGTTGCCTGCTAAGAACTTGGCATTCGTAGGAGCCGATGGCAAGTGGACTCTGGAAGAAGGCGACTTCATCCTGAAGATAGGCAACCAGACCGTTGGTACTGCTTGCACACAGACAAAGGTTTGGGACGAACCAAATATCTAAGATATCAAAAAGGCGCTTCACAATTTGAAGCGCCTTTTTGATTTAATTCCCTTTGTATATGGCTGTTCCGTATGAATAGCAGATTCCTACAGGATTCTCGCCAATATCGAATGAATCCACAAAGTTACCATTGCCATCATAGATGTTTATATAACCAGGATTTCCTATAATCAGATAGCCTGTGTTTGGATCAACACAGATAGCTGTTGGATTGCTGATGGGCTTAGATGAATCGCCGCTAAGCGTGAAATAGCTGAGATTGCCGTAATAGAGATCGCACACTCTGTAAGTTACGCTGCTGCTGCCCTTGGGGAAGTTATAGGTAACAATAGCCGAACCACTGGCCGACATGCCTGTTGCATCCTCTATCAGCATGGATACGTTATTGTCATCAACCATATATACGCCTGCATTCTTCTGAATTCCTTCTTCGTTGATGGAACCTGCATCAAGAACGAATGCTGTGCTGCCACCAACAACGATTCTGCGAGGGTTCTTAATCTTTTCAGTCCTAATCTCAGAGATACTACCTGAGCCAAGGTTTATCTTTGAGATGGAACCGTTGCCGTTTCCATTGTCGCTATTGGCTACATAGAGTGATGCCTCTTTCACAGATTTATTATTCTCTACAACGCCAATGCCCATACCCTCTGGATAGGAACCTACCTTAAACTTATTGGTGATGGTGAGTGAGGCCGTATCGATAACGGCTACATATCCACCATGGGTTGATACATAGGTGTTGCTGCCATAAGCTACGGCATAACGAGGCTCAAAACCTGCCTCTTCGCCCATCTCGTCAACGGTGTTAATCTTGTCGATAAGTGTACGGGTCTTCTTGTCGAGCACATAGATCGTATTGGTGCCACAACCTACAACATATACCTTGTTGCCATAAACCAGTACATCTGATGGGTTCTGACCAATTGGATAAATGTTTCTGATGGCTGTGCCGTTAGAATAGTCGATATAGGTGAGGCTGCCGTCGACGCCATGGGCAGGATCGCCTGCATTAACAATGTATGCACCCTCAGTAACAATATACTCCTGACCCTTCTTGTCATCATTGTCGTTCTTTAAACATCCTGTAAGCAGGATAGCGCCCATAAGCAGGGCAAAATTAGATAATTTTCTTAGCATAATGTTTTTAGTTCTTTAAATTAATATTTTTAATCTTGTGATTTCATCTTGTGTGATGTAGTGCCTATCCTTGGGCAATGAGGTAGGGGTGATGGTAAACTTCTTGCCGTCTTGCAGGTTCAGCGTAACCTTTTGGAAGCGTGGCGCTGAGAGCATGTAACGATCAGTGGCAGGACAAACAGGATAGAATCCCATCGACGAGAATACGTACCAGGCAGACATCTGTCCAGCATCGTCATTACCAGATAATCCGCCTGGCGTGTCGTTGTATTCTGTGTCGAGGATATGGGCTACTCGCTCGATGGTCTTTTCGCGTTTGCCAATGAAATCGTAGAGATAGGCTATCTGATGGCAGGGCTCGTTGCCATGCCAATAGCGACCTTCTGTAAAGAGTGAATCGAGTTTGGCCTCGAACTTCTCTTTGCCTCCCAGAACCTCAACAAGTCCGTCTACATTCTGAGGCACATACCAGGTATAGTGGCAAGTGGCGCCTTCTGTGATGTACGACTTGCGATGGGTGAAGTCTGTATTGCCTTCGAAAAGGCCGCCATCTGTCTTCTTGCGAGAAATTTGCTTTGGAGAGTGGCGACCATCGCAATAGCCAGTCTTGGGATTGATGACATGGCGCCAGTTCTCAGAACGGCGCATCAGTTCCTGGTAGTCTTTCTCTTTGCCTAAGGCCTGAGCCAGTTGGGCCACAGCAAAGTCATCGAAGGCATATTCAAGGGTTCTTGATGTCTGCTCATCCTGATGGAAGGCCTCTTTAACGCCATCTTCCAAGGGGATATAGCCATATTTCAGATACGATGTGAGTGCTCTGCGCCCCATACCGTTTTTGTAATCCTCGAAGCTGGCTGGCGTCTCGAAAGCATTCTTGCGCATCGCTTCGTAGGCCTTCTCGTAGTCAAAGTCTCTGATACCTTTTATATAGGCATCAGCCAGAACGGCGCTACAATGGTCGCCAATCATAGCTGCTGTGTAAGAGTTCCAGCAGGGGAAGATGGGCAGCCAGCCACCTTCTTCGTACATGGTTACCAGCGATTGCATCATATCGGCTGACTCCTTGGGTGCAATCAGCGTATAGAGTGGATGCAGAGCGCGATAGGTGTCCCACATCGAGAAGTCGCCATAGAATTTGCGGTGTTGGGTGATAGGTGATGGGTGTTGGATGCTACCATTGGCAAACTTGGGATAACTGCCATCCACATCGCTCATTTCGCGAGGGAGGAAGCTGCAGCGATAGAGTGCGCCATAGAACTGATTCACTTTGGCGATATCGGTATCCTCTACATCGATGGTGTGCAGACGGTCTATCCATTGCTGGGCTGTCTGGGCCATCATACTCTCAAAGTCATGCCCCTCGGCCTCGAAGGCAAAGTTGTCGTAGGCACCCTGTTTAGATGTGAACGATGAGGCTGCTTTCAGGATGATAGGCTGATTGGCCTTACCATCGAAGGTGAACCAGGCGCAAAGGCTGTCGATGCCAAAATCCTTGATTTCATCGTAGGCCTGCAACAGATAATGGCCTTCGAATCCAGCTTGTTCGCCCCATCCCTGATAGATGCGATGCACAGGGTTGTAGCTATAGATGGTCTTGGCCTGATTGTCAATCTGCAGATAGCCCTCGTTGTAGTCGCTGTTATGATTCAATACGATGTGTATAGGTCCATCAACCTCTGGCGTGATACGGAAGATGGCAGCATAGTAGTGAGGATGCGATGTCTCTTCTGAATGCGAGAAGCGTGTGGCTCGCTCTGTGGGCGCTTTGCGCAATTTGCCGCCAAGTGCAGCAAGGGTGAACGAACCATAATCCTGCGTGCAACCACCAACTATCCAGTGGCTGTTGCGGATGCCCTGAAACAGCGAGTCGGTATAATAATAAGGTGCAATGCACTTCTTCTCTGTGTCCTGAGTCTGGGGAGTCCAGAAGTTCTGACCGTTGGGCACGAGTACTGCTGGCAGCGTCTGTCCGTGTTCCTCAGAGCCCTTGCCAAACAGTCCTGCTGTCTTGGTGTTGGCAGGGGCTGTACCCACCATGGTGTTCAAGGCACAGAGTTGGCGAAGATGCTCATAATAGTGGATGCGATCGTTTACCTGTTGCTTAAGCTCTTGCCAACTCTTAAATCCTATCGACTTCTCGTTGTGCAGCAGTTGCACCACTACATCGCCTTGTTGATTGCGATAGAAAATCATCTGCAGATTAGCTGCCATAGGCAGAATCTCGTCCATATAGTTGTAGTCCTCGCCTCGCAGCTCTATTCCCATCAGCGTCATCAGGCGATAGAGATTCGAATCGTGACCAAAGCGAAGATCGGCCCCTGTGCCTCCACGTTTGATGGCTGCATCTGCCTCAGTCTCAATGTGTTGCCACAGCGAGATGGCGCAACGGGCTGGTATGCCTTCGTTCTCAATCTTGTCGCCATGAATCATCGTCATGTTGCGATTGTTCTTGTTGTAGACAGCCTCCAGTTCCTCTGGCGTAAAAATGTCGTAGAGCGAAACATTCAGCTCTACATCCTGCATATCCGATGCGATGGTATGCATCTCAATAAGCAGTCTGCTGGGCTCTGCAACTTTCGATGGATCAACGAAGAGTGCCTTGATGAATCTGTCTGGCGATATGTTTAGAGGAACTTGTGTGCGATGTTCTAACTCCCTCTCCTCTGGCGAGGTGTAGGCTATCCAGGCCATATCTTCCTCTCGGGTGATGGGTGTTAGGTGTTGGGTGTTGGATAATTGTTTGAGTTCGTCCACAAAGTTCTCCATACTTACCTTACATCTGTTTACGGTACTGCTATGGGCAGTCAGGTGTGCATCTTTGGTAAACAACTGGGGGAAGTTCTGATACATTCTGCGTGCGATGCCTCGATGCTGACGGGCGCCAAGAGCAGTCAGCTGTCCACCGTTGCCTTTGGCGTTTTTCCACACCTTGGCCAACCGTTTCTTGACGTTCTTGCCAAGCTTGGTCAGATTCTTGTCGTCATCGAAATGCTGGTTCACCCACAGGTATCTGCCATCGTTAGTGAGCCATCGCGAACCATGCCTGCCATAGTGCGAAATATAGAATGGCTCATAGCCGGCAGGGGCCGACTGCAGTTGAGGCTTTTCTGTGCCCGTTTCTATGGGATAAGCATGATACACGCCCCCCATCTGCTCTGGCGATTTCTGCGCAAAAGCCTGGGTGCAAACAAATAATAAGGTAGCTATCAGTAGTTTTTTCATATCTTCATTCGTCTATAGTCCAATCTATTCCAAGTGGGTTGTGGCGCATCTCTAATACCAAAGGCAGATGGTCGTCGCACTTAATCCACATCTCTGTGCGATCGATATCAGCCATCACATGCAGTGTGACATCCGGTTTGTCTACCAATCTCCAAGTGATACCATCATAGATGGTCACGCCATTCTGCTCCAACTCTCTGAATGCCTTATAAGAGATAAAGGCGAAAGTGCCTTTGGCATCATAGATAGCACCATCAGCAGATGGCATCTCCCAGCAGAACATGTTTCCATTCTCTACTATGGCGCGAGGTATTCTGTATGTAGCCTCCTTGCAGGTTACTAATAATGTGTCGCCTTGCCAAGCGTAGGTTAATGGCCAGGTGCGGAACTGCTTGTTGAGCGTAAAGCTGATGGCTGTTTTGAGCGTTGGGGTAGCTTTCGAGTAGTTTCCTACCGAGAAACTAGTAGTTTCCTTGGCAGAAACTGTTTGTTTCTCCGTAGGAAACAGATTGTTTCCCTCTTTGATACTCTTGTTAGAAACGAAGAACACCAACTCTCCGCCTTTCATCAAGTCAGCGTGTTCAAGGCGAGCGTCATTAAGAAGCTTGCCATTAAGGGTTACTTTCTCAAAGTGGGTGCCTTTGCCTTTTACTATTCCATGCAGCGATTTGCCGTTGGCCAGCTGCATGGTCCATTCTGGAATCAGTGGGGCATGCAGCAGATAATAGCTCTGACCTGCGTTGGGATAAAGTCCCATCATGTGGAAGGCCAACCACGAACTCATGGCGCCACTATCGTCGTTTCCTGGCAGTCCGTCAGGTTTGTCGTTGTAATTCTCGCTGATAATCTTTCTGACTCTATCCGAAGTAAGGTCAGGTCGACCAATCCAATGGTAGAGACATGGTGTGAGGAACGATGGCTCGTTGCCCACGTTGTAGCGCTTGCGATCGAAGAACATATCCAGTCGCTTGCGGAAGGTCTCAGCTCCGCCACAAGCCTCAATCAGTCCTGGCACATCGTGAGGTATGCTCAAAGAGTATTCGGCTGATAGTGCCTCATAGAAGAAAGTGCTCCACCAAGGCAGATACCAAGGAGCCACCTTGGTGATAGGAGTGTAAGGAATCAGCGGATGATACACCTTCGACTTGCCCCAGGGCACAGAGTCGAGCCAACGGCCATCAGCATCTTTTGGCATGATGTAGCCTTTCACATCGTCCCACTCATAGTCGGCTCGCCACAGATTCTTCCAGTTCTGCGATCGCTTGAGATAGCGGTCGTAGATATCCATGCGCCCTAAGCCCTTGGCAACCAGTGCGATACAATAGTCGTCGTAGGCATACTCGATGGTACGGGTACCTGCACGGTCGATGCCGTAGGGCAGATAGCCATACTTCAGGTATTCGTGCAGTCCGCCTCGTCCGTGCTTCTCGTGGTCGGCACCTGGGTCAACCTCAGCATCCTTCAGCATCGCTTCGAGGGCGAAATCGTAGTCGATGCCCTCAACGCCTTTGGCAAAGGCATCAGCTATCACCACCTCAGCAGCGAATTCACGATCTCAGCCTCGCGCTTTGGATCAATCAGCGTGATGAGTGGCGAACTGGAGCGATAGGTATCCCAGATGGCGTAGTAGTCGTCGTAGTAGGGGCGCTCTGTCCACTTTGGATTCTCGCCTGTTTTGTCCACAGGCATTATCATGGTGTGATAAAGAGCAGTGTAGAACATGCGCTTATCAGCCTCTGTGCCATTTATTTGGATGTGACTCAAAAGTGTCTCCCAGCAGGTTCTGAGCTTTTGCAGCTGGGTATCGAAGTCGCAAGTAGGGATGTTGCGCTTAGCCTGTTGCTCGCTTACATACGATATTCCCACCTTAATATTCAGTAAGGTATCGGCAAACTCAACGGTATTTTCGTTCTTCTTTTTGAATGGCTTATCGCTTATCAAACAGAAGTAAACAGTATAGGCATCGCCATTGTTCCATCCGCCCCGAACGCGAGAATAACCACGAATCTCATGGTTATTCACCATCTCAACCTCGCTGCCAACAAACTGTTGCTGTTCGCGAAGATCGGGCACAGGGTTCTTGCCAAGATAATGTGTGGCGTCTATTAAGAGGTGAGAGGTTAGAGGTGAGAAGTGAGAGGTTTCACCAGTAGGATAATGTATGCGATAGAAGGCGCAACGCTCTGAGGTAGTTATCTCTGTACGGATGCCACTCTCGAATGTGGTGGCATAATAACCTAGCGCAAACTCTTCGTTTATTCTTTTCTGCGAAAAGTCATTGCTCTCACCACTAATAAACGGCTGTATCAGGATATTGCCATACTTCTGTCCACCACCAGTTCCGCTCACGTGAGTCTGCGAGAAACCTGTAACTACTTCAGGCATCTTGGCCCAACCGGCATTTGGCTTGATGGTACAGTCGGGCCCAGGTTTACACATACCAAAAGGCATCGACGGACCAGGGAATGTTCTGCCCACACCCTCGCTACCAATACGCGGATCAACATACTGCCAGACTATTTCCGAACTGCGTTCGCCTACCCGTGGCCTTTGCGCCAAGCTCACCATCGAACAAAGCAGCAAACATACGGCTGTAACAATTGTTTTTAGTTTCATGCTGCAAAGATACATAAAAAATGATAATTGAAAATAGATAATTGATAATTATTTAGTATTTTTGCACCCAAAAACAGAGAAAATATGAAAGACTGTATATTGATTCTGAGCGGTGGACTCGATTCAACCACCTTGTTATATGATTATCAGGACCGTATAGCTTTAGCTATATCTTTTGATTATGGCAGCAATCATAATGCCAAGGAGATACCCTTTGCCCGCATGCATTGTGAGCGATTGGGCATCAAGCATCTGATTATCCCACTCGAGTTTATGGGACAGTATTTCCGCAGTTCTCTTCTTTCTGGCGATGACGCTATCCCAGAGGGGCATTATGCCGATGAGAATATGAAGTCGACTGTTGTTCCCTTCCGCAATGGCATCATGCTGGCTGTAGCCACAGGAATGGCTGAGTCAAACAATCTGCAGTATGTGATGATGGCCAATCACGGAGGCGACCACACCATCTATCCAGACTGCCGTCCAGAGTTTGTTGAGGCTTTCGATAATGCTGCTCATGCAGGAACATATAACGGTGTGCGACTGCTCTCGCCCTATTGCAACATGACCAAAGCTGAAATTGCAGCACGAGGCAAGGAACTGGGTATCGACTACGCAGAAACCTGGTCGTGCTATCGTGGTGGCGACAAGCATTGTGGCAAGTGCGGCACCTGTGTAGAACGCAAAGAGGCCCTTGCAGCAGCAGGCATCGACGACCCCACAGAATACGAGTCATAAACAGTCATTGCATTATTTTTTTAGAAAAATGAAAATTAATGCAATAAATATTTGGTAATAACATTATTTGTTACTACCTTTGCATACATGTTTCTAATATAAACTTATAACCAAGATGAAAAGAAATTTTTTTCTGGCACTTGTAGTGCTTGCACAGACATTGTGTGCTCAAACAATTGAACCAAACCTGAAATGGGGCAAACCCACGGAGCAAGAACTTAAAATGACAGAGTATCCTGACGATAAGGATGCTGATGCCGTTGTGCTGTTCCACAAAACGGATGTCTACTATGGTTATGCCGAGGGTGATTTCAAAGTGTATTATGGAGTTAAAACCCGATTGAAGGTGTTAAAACCAGAAGGCAAACGTGTGGCCGACAAGATAATCGTCTTTCAGGAAAACGAGACCAATCGTACCAATAAGGAGATGATAACAGGTCTCAAGGCTACCGCTTATAATATGGAGAACGGTAAGCTGGTTAAGACCAAGATGGAGCGCTCGATGATAAACGAAGAGCGTTTAGACAAGAATCAGAAACAATTGAAATTCAGTGTGCCACAAGTAAAGGTGGGTACTGTCATTGAGTATGAATATCGCATCGAGAGCGATTACTTCTACTATATTCGCGACTGGTATGCTCAGAGCGATATTCCTGTGCTTTACACCAATTACGAGTTGTCGATACCAGAATGGTTCAGCTTCAATGTAGAAGAAACAGGCAGTCAGCCCATGGAGAAGAAGGTATATCAGGCACCATTGACTATATTTGTTGGTGGCCAATCAGAATCGCTAACGTGTAAGGTTCAGTCTTTTAATGCACGTAGGCTGCCAGCTATCAAGGCTGACGATTATCTATGGTGTGCTGAAGACTATGGGAATAAGGTTACTGCTGAGTTAGCTGGAATTTATATTCCAGGAGCTGTTCATAAGAACTATTCCTCAACTTGGGCCGACGTAGATAATCAGCTGATGGGAGATGAAGAGTTTGGTGGACGTCTCAAGAGCAGCAGTCCGTTAAAAGCAGACATCGTAGCTGCCGGTATCCCCAATATCGCAGATAAGAGCGAGCGCTTTGCTGCAGTCTGGAATATGTTGAAGAGCAAGGTGCGCTGGAATGGCAATTATGCCTTCTGGGGTAAATCGGCTTCAAAGATACTGAAAGATGGAACAGGAACAAATGCAGATATGAACTTCCTCCTGATCAATATGTTGCACGATGCAGGTATTGAAGCTTCGCCTGTAGTGATGCGTAGTCGCGACCTTGGCAACCTTCCGCTTTCGCACTCCAGCCTGAAGTATCTGAACACATTTGTTGTAGGTATTCATCTTAATGATTCTACAATGGCTTTCTTCGATAGCTCGGCTGAAGATGGATATCTGAATGTGCTTCCAGCAAAATTGCTTGTTAACAGAGCCCGACTTGTGAGAAAAGGTGTTCCTGGCGAGTGGGTAAACTTACAGGCTCCAGCTCGTAGTCGTGAGACAACAGCCATTCAGGCACAATTAAGTGCCGATGGATTGCTGCAATGTAAGAAAACCAGCCGCTTGTATGAAGAAGCTGCTGCACAACTGCGCCGTAGTTGGCGCCAGGCCAAGGATAGCGTTGAACAAATTAATAAAATCCAAGAGCGTAACGGTATTCAGATTCAGAGTTATCAGATATCAGACCGTACCAGCTTCTCGTCAAGAATGGACGAACAGATGTCATTCACCAAACAGTGTGATGCTGCAGGCGATATGATTTATCTGAACCCTCTGATTATGATTCCTGTAAACGAATCGCCATTTACCGATGCCGAGCGTAGTCTGCCTATCGAGTTCCCTTATAAACAATCAGAAACCATCAATGCTTATATCAAGCTTCCTGAGGGCTATACCCTCGAAGATATGCCAAAGCCTACGGTTCTGAAGTTCGATGGCATCAATGTGCGTATCACCTATAATCTTAATGGCGATATGCTGGGAGCCCAGTTTAAACTTAATATCGACAAAACGTTCTATACTGCTGCAGATTATCAGGAGATAAAGGCTTTCTTCGATCATCTGACAGAGTGTAACAAGAGTATCATTACCATTAAGAAAGCATAATGAAGAAATTATCGCTCTTATTAATATCGCTTTTCTGTGCCCATGTTGTCATGGCGCAGAAAGCGATTGTTGAAGAGTATTCTATAGACATCGACTGCGATGCGCCCGATCATGCCGTACAGCATTTCAAGGAGGTAACAACCATCCTTAACGAGCATGGGGCTGGCCAGGCCTTGTTTGTTTGTTCGTGCAGCAAACATGATAAACTGACTAATTTCAAGGGGCAGGTAACAGATAGTTCTGGTCGCGTTATCAAGAAACTAAAGGAGAGTGAACTGAAAAAGACGGAATACTCATCATATCTGGCCATCGACGACTATAAGATGTTCCTCGATTATACTCCCCCTGTATATCCTGTCACTATCACTTACGAGTGGACCATCGAGAGCCGTGACAATTTGATAGAGTTCCCTTCATTCTGTCCGCAGAGCGATTTTGACATCAGCGTAAAGAAGGCCACCTACAAGCTGAGTGCCCCCAAGAGTATGGGTATTCGTCACTCCTTGCAGAATATATATAATAAGGTGAAGATCGACGAGATTGGCAATTCCCATATCCTGTCGCTCGAGGTTAATGACCTGCCTATGCTGAAACAGGAACCTTATACTCGTCCATTACGCGAACGATTGCCGATGGCTTGGTTTGCACCTACCGATTTTTACTATTATGGTACAAAAGGCAGTTTGCGTAACTGGACCGACTATGGCAAGTGGGAATACAGTTTGATTCAAGGAAGAGACCTGTTGTCGGAAGCAGAACGTCAGGAATTGCATCAGTTGACTGATGGACTTAAGACTGACCGCGAGAAGGTGGAGGCCATCTACAAACGATTGGAAAAGACCACACGTTATGTTGCCATACTCTTAGGTATTGGCGGTCAGCAACCAGCCCCTGCCGCCGAGGTGAGCAAAAGCGGTTTTGGCGATTGTAAAGGCCTGTCGAACTACATGCGAGCCATGCTGAAAGAGGTGGGCATACCCTCTAATTATACCACTATCAGCACCACTAACCGCCGTTTTCAGAAAGACTTTGCCAGTGTGGGCCAGATGAACCACGTCATCCTTCAGGTGCCATTGCAGCATGATACCCTCTGGTTAGAATGTACCAATCCGCAGTTGCCCATGGGCTATGTTCACGAGGATATAGCAGGGCATGATGCTATCGAGATTAACGAAACAGGAGGCCGGTTAGTACGTCTGCCCGTATATCCTGATAGTACAAACCTGATGAGCACTTCTGTCAACATCAGCCTGAATGAAAACGGGGCTGTAGACATGAAACTATCACAACAGGCTACGAATCGCCAGTATGAGAGTTTGATACCCTTATTGAAGATGGATGAAAAGGATAGGCAGAAAACCATCCAGAGGATTGTTTATGCCCCTCAAGCCGAAATCAGTCAACTTGACATTCAGGAATCAGGAGCAAATATCACGATAGATGCAGATATTAAGAGCCAGAGATATGCTACTAAGACTGGGCAACGCCTGTTTGTTCCCATCTGCCCTTTGCATCGTGGCTATACAGTACCAACAGCCAATCCCGACCGTACGGAAGACATCTGGCGCGATTTGGGCTATCTCGATGAAGACGACATCACCATCACCATCCCAGAAGGCTTTGAGATAGAGGCTGGTCCAAAGAATGTGTCGCAGAACCAACCCTTTGCCTCGTTCTCCTTCACGATGCAGGTCGAGGGTGATAAGATTCACATCCATAACCGCCTGCTGATGAAGTCTGGCGCATTCCCCAAAGCCCAATTCCCCCAGCTTGCCGATTTCATCCGTACCGTCAGTAGCGTCTATAATCAGAAAGTAGTCTTAAGAAAGAAAGCGCTATCATAATATCAATCAATATGTACAGATATCTATTTACAATCTTTTTCGCTGTGGCTTTTAGTGCCACGGCTGAGGCTCAGGCCGTATCGGCAGAACAGGTTAGTCAGGATTCAACAATCAACATTATTGCCTATTTCTGTAAGAACGATACCTTAGAGTATGTTTATCATGACTATAAGGCAAAGGTG
>ONAK01000048.1 GCA_900315765.1 uncultured Prevotella sp.
TAGGCATAAACATTTGTACTGATGCCATAGTCGCCCGAATCTTTAGGCATATAGTGTGTATAGAGCGGCACCAGCAGATAGTTCAAAAATCTGCCAACGATACTTGAAAGGCCATAGATAGCCGTGTCTTTTGCTAATGATTTGAGATTTGCCATTGTTACTTTTTTACCTTTTTACCCTTTTACCTTTACCCAAAGAACATGTATGCTATTGCGATAGCTGCGATGATACCAGCCAAGTCGGCCAGAAGTCCGCAAGCCACAGCGTGACGTGTCTTCACGATACCCACGCTACCAAAATAAACTGCTAAAATATAGAATGTGGTATCAGTTGAGCCCTGGAAAATACAACTCAATCTTCCAACGAACGAGTCGGCTCCATAGGTTGTCATGGCATCAACCATCATACCTCGGGCACCACTTCCACTCAGAGGTTTCATCAGCGCAGTAGGCAGAGCACCAACAAAATCGGTATTTCCGCCACAGGCCTCAACACCATATTTGATGCCATCAATCAACATATCCATCGCTCCTGAAGCACGGAACACGCCGATGCCTACAAGTATTGCTACCAGATAAGGGATGATGCGGACAGCAGTAGTAAATCCCTCTTTGGCACCTTCGATAAAAGCATCGTACACATTTATCTTCTTACGGACACCAGCCAGAATAAAGGCGATGATAATAAGCATCAGCATGATATTAGCAGCGCTGGTACTAACTTTATTCATCAGAATAGAGTCCATCTGACCGAATCCCCAGATAACAGAAGCAACCACCAATGCTGCTCCACCAAGAGTAAGCATGATGGTACGATTAAACAGATTTATCTTCTGGTAGATGCTGGTGATGGCGATGCCTGCTATAGTAGAGAAGAATGTGGCAAGTAGGATTGGGATAAAGATATCAGTGGGCTGCGCTGCTCCCATCTGAGCACGATACACCAAGATGGAAATAGGAATCAACGTGAGTCCACTGGTATTGAGCACCAAGAACATAATCATTGGATTAGATGCAGTATCCTTCTTCTGGTTCAGATCCTGCAGCTGTTCCATCGCCTTTAATCCAAGTGGAGTTGCTGCATTATCAAGACCAAGCATATTGGCAGCGATGTTCATAAATATCGAACCTGTTACAGGATGCCCTTTGGGGATATCAGGAAACAGTTTGGTAAAGATTGGGCTCAGCAACCTGGCCAACACGTTTACTACTCCACCCTTCTCGCCTATCTTCATGATACCAAGCCAAAGTGAGAGAACACCAGTTAAACCCAGTGAAATCTCAAAGGCTGTTTTTGACGAAGAGAATGTTGAATCCATCATGGCTGGGAACACATCAAAGTCGCCCCAGAATACCAATTTTATCACAGCAATAACAAAAGCAATGATAAAAAAACCTACCCAAATCCAATTAAGTACCATATCAGCGTGCAAAGTTACATCATTTTTCTGATATAAACAAGCAATTATCACAATAAAAAAAGTGAGCATTTACTCACGTAGACGCCCACTCTATAATTTAGTTTGTTTAAGTATTTGATGCAAAGTATTTGGTGAAAACCAAATTACTCATTTTCACGCTGCAAAAATACGAAAAATAGTGTTCCGTTAACGATTCTTACTGTTAATAATCCTTAATCGCCCAAAAACAAGAAGGGCACCTGCTCCCGCAGATGCCCTCCCCAACAATTTATTAAAGTCTTATTTTGAGTTTTGAAAAATCTTATTTCTTTTCAAGGGTGCATTTGGTCATCATAAAGTGAGTTCCAAAAATCACTAAGCCTTGTTGCGAGAGTATGCTTGCTGTATTATCGTTAAAGATAAGTTCTATACATCCTTCTGTATCCCCAATATTTACAACGTTTGCGTTGATATTTCTTGGGTTGCTGATGTTCGAGAATGGGACATCATTACCCCATGCAGAGTGAACGTCAATTTGCCAAGCATCACTTGAACTATAGTGCTGTTTGCGATAACCATAGATTCTTAGGATGCTTCCGGCCCCAGCACCAGTATAATCTGATGTAGGTTGAATATTTGCATTATTCCAGAATTCATAGTTTCCATATATTTGTACCTCATCAGAACCAGATGTGGTGGGGGACTCATCAGCCACCTTCTGACTATTGTCATATGTCAGTGCTAGAGCGGTAAGGCCTGTACCGTAGATTCTAAGACCATACTGTTTCAGATGATTTGCAGTTGTTGTGTTTAGCTTGAACTCTACATAGCCATTCTTGGAACCACCTTGGATGAAGTTCTGATCCCATCCATTGTTTCCAAGATCAAAGTTGCTCCAATTGGTATCCGAGACTTTAAGCATATAGCCATTGTCGCTGGCGAAATAGAATCGTATGATTGTTCCATTGCCAATCTCAGCAGCTTTCAGGTCGTTTGCAGAAACAAATACGTTGCCATCCCAGTTCCCGTCGCTCTTGGTATAGAATGTTGTATTGCCAGTAATATCGTCCCACCATACAGTCTCATTTGTAGCGTCTGCTAGTGTGTAGCTGTATTCTGTGGTAGAAGAACTGCTTACTTCCTCATAGCTGCTGGTTCCTGTCTGATCGTTCTTCATCTCATATGCCACACCATCAAGAGGATACAGGTTGTCCTCTACACCAGTTGTTGCCCAAGGCTCGTTGCCCCCAGCCACGTAATCCTCAAATCCTTTATAAGCATCCTTGATGTCTGTACGTTCGTAAGCCCAACGAGTGCCAACAGGAACACATATCTTATGAGGAGCTTTGCCCTTATAAGCAGAGAGCTCATAAGCAGCCTGTGATGAACGAACCATCACAACAATATTACTAAGGTCAATAGCTTCATTGTATGTATTGAAAGGAATTACGCCAGTTGTTCCTGCACGACCTTCAACGTGTGACAAACTGATTTCTTGGTCAAAACGGCATGTATTAACCAGTACATTGCTGGCTACGGCAGGATTAAACATCTCGTGAGCGTTGGTGCTCAATGCATTGAATTTGATGGTTAACTCACCTCCTGCTGCCAATGGTGTAACTTCAGTGTAGTAAATGCTTGAAGGATCGTCGGTATAGGTGCTCTCGTTGCCGTCGGCATCTCTCAGCACTTTATGTTCTTCGATAACCTTAGCGTCGAATACCAAGTCGTTGTAGTCGTAGTCCCTGTTGCTGGATGAGCTGCCCAGGTCTTCGCAGAAAACCCACTTATGTTCCAAAACGGTCTTCTTCTTGTATACCTTACTTACTTTATTGTTGATAATTGTGCTTCCATTACCAGGAATCACTTTTATTATCCAATCATCGCAATACTCTAATGTTTTCATGTCGTAATTCAGCTTCTTATCGCCATTATCGTATTTTTCACCATACATACAAAGGCCGACATACCATCCCTTGCCTATTCCAGGCACATCGATTTCGGCACACTTAAAAAGTGTGTATTCTTCGTTACACCAAGAGCTCTGGTATTTAAAACTCAGTGCTGAGCTGTTCTTCATGTATACCACCTTCCAACTTCCGTTGTCGTTGGCGTTAAAGTCCAATAAGTGGGTGTAATTGGTACCATTACCTACACATAGATAATCCATAGTGGCTTGCTCTATTTTGTCATCGCGATAGTAGTTGGATGTAGCGCCTTTGTTGTTGCGCATATAATTCTCATCATAGTGGTTATACCAAACATTATAGTTTTTGTTTGGTTCGCCCCATACATGCTGGACATAGAAATCGCTAACGTTCAAGCCTGAAGTGAATCCTGGATTCTTCTCAAACCAGTCCTTTACAAATGTTCGCTCATAATCAGTGATAGGCGCAGGCGTGGTGTAGTTGGGATGCTGAGTTGAGTAATTTGGAAAATTCGTCATATCAGGCTTGATGCATTCTCCGCAAGAGTTTTCGCCTTGTCCACGAGTTCTTGCTGCAGCAACCTTTGCTTCACCAAATCCCCAGTCTTGATTGGGATCGGGAGTTCCATAGAACTTTTCAAAGTTCTGTGCAAATTGTGCCTTCTTGGCTTCTTCTGGGGATGAGTAATTGCCCATGTCTTCACTACAACTGGTAAAAAGACCGTTGCAGACTAGAGCCAATGCCCCTGCTATCAAATACTTCTTCATATTTCTGACTTTAATAAATTGTTACGTAACTAAATAGATTTTCGGCTGCAAAGTTAGCAATTTTTTAGCTTACTTGTATCTATTTTATGGTTAAAATCTGTAAATATCGATAAAATATGCATCACTTATCAGATTATTTTGTAATTTTGGCCTCAAAAACAGATAATATTATGCGTAAAAGTCTGATTATTACACTTATAGCTAGCATCGCAACCACCTTAACAATGGTGTCGTGCAACAAGAATGTGTACGACGAAGAGAGGCATGGCGAGTTGATACATTACTACTCGGCAGTAGATAGTGTTGATCAACAACATATGTGGATGCTAACGCAGTCAAAAACTTTGCGTTATCAGGTGCCATCGGGCTCAAGTTACGAACAACTTAGATTCTATACAGCAGACCCTCTTACCGACAAAACGGCCGAATTAATGAATACCGTATTTGTGAAGAGTGGACAGTCTGGCTCTGTATCGCTTAGTGTGCCATATCTGCAGACTTCTATCTATGCGGCCTTGGTAGATGGTGATGGCAATTATACTGTGACATCTTTTTCTTCGTCGCAGATTTCTGTAGATTTTACAGATGCCACTACAGGCAAGCCTCTTTCTTCGCTTAAGCCGCAAACTTATTCTTTCCTGTTTGAGGAAAACTATCCTGAGCCTGGCGACTACGACTATAATGATGTGGTACTTCGTATTTCGCAAGAGCGTATAGCCGAGAACAAAATATCTGTAAATGTAACAATGTCTGCTGTTGGTGCCGCAAAGCAGATTGCCGGCTGTATCCGACTGGTGGGATATCGTTATCAGGATATTGATTCTGTATATATCACTGATAAGTCGTTTAATGATGGAATTAACACCCAGATGCTATATTTCCATAAGGACACTATACCATTTATTGAAGGACAAAATCATGAGGCAGTGCTCAACTTGTTCTGCGATGCCCATTGGGCAATGGCATTCAATCTGAGTGCCGATTATGGCCTGTTCCAGCGTAAGAAGTATAATGTATCTACTAGCTCTGGAGATGACTATCAGCTACGTACTCCTCGCAGCCTTAGTTATATAGTAACATTCAAGGATGCTTCGGCACTCAATTATTTTACGCTCGATACCCTTGATCCGTTTATAATAACAGATTATAACGCAGGAACGTGGGAGACTCATACTGAGCAGTTCAAGGGTGCTAAGGTGCTCCACGATTATTTTGTGCCATCTTTCAAGGATCTGCCTTGGGCTTTGATGGTGCCTGATGCCGATTTCCTTTATCCATTGGAGGGAACAGAAATAGGCTACCGCAAGCGTACAGAGAGTGGTACGGTTGCTATGTTTGGTGCTTACACCACTATAGGTCACAGCTTTGGAGAGTGGGCCGAGAATCATAATAGCTTCCACGACTGGTATCAGTACCCTAACACGCAACTCACGTTCTAAACGATTTTTACAGATATTAATAAAGATTGGAGGGGCATTCACATCACGTGAACACCCCTCCTAAAAATTTAACTATACTAGAGTTTAAAAATTATTCTCCGTAAACTAATCCTGATGCAGGATTCTCGTACCATCCTGCTTCATCAGCTCTTAGGGTCAGGTCCGATGTCTTACCCCAGTCTGTAAAGGTGGGATATGCGTAGTTAACGGTGTAGAGCTCCTTAGGCCATTTCCACTTTGCAGGAATTGCAAGTCCTAATGGGCCCCAAAGTCCGGTTTCTACACCCTCTTTTACGATGGAAATATAACCATCTACTGCATTTGCCTCATCGTTAGGATTCGAATTGATTCTGAATGGACGAATCTTGAAGTCTGCATTCTGGGGATCGAAGTTGTCTGGCTTGTCGATAGTAGTTTCTACTGCAGGCATATCAACTCCTTTATTGTTACCGGTGTTAACCATTACTCCATGGGCAACACCAAAGGCTTCGTGAACCTCTGCTTTGTTATCCCAAACAATAGGAGTCTCTCCAAGCCATACATAGTTATCGTATTCGCAACCTGCAGCTACCAGCTTCACAATCAGCTTTGTATCATCGGCCTCGCTTACTCTTACCTGAAGAACAACATCATTCAGGTCAAAGTCGCATTTGGTCTTATTATCCTCAAATGCGTATGTCCAAGTCTGATTCTCCGTTGTAGGTGTGACGATGGTAGGAGTATCGGTTGTTGGGGCACCGGCGGGTGGATTGCTTGACCATGTAGCCCCACAGTCGGTAGAATTATATGTGGGATTCAGCGTGTTGAATGTTGCTTCTATAGCACCTTCGTTACGCTGAATAGTTGGCTGAACTCCAGAGTTACCTGCGCCTTTATCATAGATGTTATTAATGGCGATAGTTACATTGCCAGTGGTCTCAAGTGCTTTCTTGTGTCCTGCCACTGTGGTAGTGCCGCCTAAACGTATGTAACAGTTTGTTCCTTTACATTTAAATCCATTATAAATTCCATCACCTTGGCCACCTTGATCACCCCATGTGTTATTGCCTGCACAGTTAAAGCCGGTGTTGTTACCCATGTGGATGGTGAAATTGTCAACGTCAAGGGTTCCTGTTTGAATGTAACTGTTATCCATAAGATGGAAGGCACCATTGTAGAAATGGGTGTTGTCCTCAACAATTAGCTGACAATAATTATAGAACGTATCGTTCCAAGGATGCATCACTAAAGTGTTAGTGGTATAATGCCCCTTGTTGATCCACCAAATATTGGCCTGCGTAGCTTCGGTCTGACCTGCTACGGATACAGTTCCCTCATTGAAGAAGTTACTGCTTGAATTGAGAATCATATTGCCTGTGAGAACCAAATCGCCAAAGTTGTAGAAATAAGAAGGCATGCCGTCTTGTGGCTTACTGGTAATATTCTTACCATAAATTGCACCTTCATTATAAACGATCGAACTTTGATTGGCCTCGAAATTATCTTGTAAGTTCAGTGTTCCTCTGTTAAAGATGATACCACCTCCATCTTGTTTATACAACTTCTCTGCATTATAGTTGAGTGTGGCATTGCTTGCTACATAAATCTCCAAATTATTGATGAAGTTGTCCATATTAAAATTCAGAGTCGAATTTGGCAGCAGGTAGATGCGAGCCTGATTCATTGAATTTGTACCATCGACATTAAGAGTTACAACCCCTGAAATATAAATGTCGCGAGCCCCCTGCCAAAAATGGAAACCTACTGTCTCATTTTCAAGCTTGATGGATCCGTATGACTGGTAGGAGTTCTGATCATTGAAGTTAATCTCTGATGTCGTTTTTGCATCGCTGTGTGCAGATGTCTTATACATCTCATTGAGTTGGTCTATGGTGTAGTTTGTGAATGGATCGCCAATTTCGCTAATGATACTTCTTGTACGGGCTTGGGCGGGAGAGCTGAAGTCGTAGCTAGCACTGATTTGGCCTGCTTCTACATCCACATATTTATATATCATGTTGCCATTGCTCTGTTTTAAACCTACAAACAGCGACTTGACGTGCTGTGGAAGGCGGAAACCGCTGATGGTGGTTGTTGCTCCAGTCATCGGAGCACTGGCCAGAACAGTGGCTGTACGTTCAACCTGTGGATTGTTTGAGAAAACGTATAGGGTAGCATCATCGCTTAAACCCTTGACATTAAAAGTAGCCGTGGCGGTTGTAGACATCACCCAATCTTGGTTGTCGGGGATATAGAAACCAAGTGTTTGTTGGGCATTGTTGAGCGAGGCTTGCTGCTCTTGCTCTTCGTAGTTAAAATCCTGCGTACAGGCGTTCATTGCAAAACCCATAGTTAGGGCTGCAAGGCCATTAAAAATGTACTTTCTCATACTCTATCAATAGTTAAATTTTTCTCCTAAGAATTAATTCGGCTGCAAAAATACATACTTTGTACGAAAAAACCAAATACTTTTGCAAATATTATGTAATAAAAGGCAATTTTTCAACAATTAAGTATCAATATTTCCTCTTAGGATTTTTAGGAAACCAACCTTTCTCCACTCTCCTCTTTTGGGCAAAAAGCTCTCCTATGCCCCATAGAGCAGAAGCCCCAAAGACACCAACAATAGACGAAAATATCGCATCCTCTATAAAAAGAGCTCCAGTAATACAAGCCACACCAATAATCAGATACACAATCCAAGGTCGGGTGCCCCAATAATACTCAGTCTTTATTACAATTGGATGCCAGATGCCTATGGCAAGAAACGTGCTCACAGCTATAATAATTCCTGTAAAATACATATCGAAATATAATAAAATATATGTTAATCGCGGTGCAAAGGTAATGATTTTATTTTTATTTTTGTATCTTTGTACCCATAAACTTGAAACTAATGATAAAAAAATGAAGAAAATTGCATTTATAACAGCTCTCGTAGCATTAGCATTCGGTGCTCAGGCAAAAGTAAGATTGCCTCATATGATAGGCGACAACATGGTGCTACAACAGCAAACCGAGGCCCGGCTTTGGGGTTGGGCGAAGCCTGGAAAGACAATAAAAATTACCACATCATGGAGCAATGAAACCACAACAGCCAAGGCCGACAAACAAGGCGAGTGGTTAGCAAAGATAAAAACTCCCAAAGCCAGCTATACCCCACTATCAATTACTTTCGACGATGGTGAGAAGTTAACCATAAACAATGTTCTATCAGGCGAAGTATGGGTTTGTGCAGGACAATCAAATATGGAAATGCCTGTAAAAGGTTTTTGGATGTGTCCCGTAAAAGATTACAATCAGGTAGTTATTGACGCAAAGAATCACGAAGCCATCCGATCTGTTAAAATTCCAAGCGTCATGTCGTCTAAGCCCCTGAACGATGCCCAATGCGAGTGGCGAGTCTGTTCGCCTAAAACGGTTGGAGAGTTTTCTGCCACCGGCTATTTCTTTGCACGCACCATGCATCAGGCACTCGACATCCCCATCGGACTGATTGAAGCCAACAAAGGAGGTTCGCGTGTAGAAAGTTGGCTAACAAAAGAGAATCTTGAAAAATATACTGACGACCCTACCGACTCAGTAGCCATCTGTAAGAAGTGGCCACAATACGACTATCACCGTTCTCTGCTTTGGGGTAATGGAACATTCAACCCCATTCTGAACTTCACTGTAAAAGGTATTCTTTATTATCAAGGATGTTCAAACGTTGGCGATCCTGGCGACCAGTATTCTAAGCGTTTGAAACTGCTGGTTGAGCAATGGCGTAGTCAATTCAAGTTAGGAGAAATCCCATTCTATTTTGTACAGATTGCTCCATATCGCTATGATGACGACAATAACGCCATTAGTGGTGCATTACTTCGCGAACAGCAGTTCAAAGCCCAACAGATAATACCAAACAGCTCGTTGGTATGTATAAACGACCTTGTATACCCTTACGAGTTTAGCCAGATTCATCCTGCGCAAAAGCAGCAAGTTGGCGAGCGACTGGCCTACACAGCACTCCATCGCGACTATGGTTTTGAGAACGTTCTTTATCAGAGTTCTACTTACAAGGATATGAACATAAAAGATGATGCCGTCTACATACATCTTGACAACAACTATCACACCGATGCACCATTCGAGGATATCCAAGGATTTGAGATTGCTGGCGAAGACAAAGTCTTCTATCCAGCAAAAGCGGTGCACTTCTGGCAGCCTGGAGGAGGCTATTGGGATGAAGCTATCAAACTTACTTCTCCAAATGTAAAGAAGCCAGTGGCTGTGCGTTACTGCTTCCGCAACTTCCAGATAGGCAACGTTAAGAACGGAGCCAATCTACCATTATTCCCATTCAGAACAGACAACTGGTAAGATATATGAGCGAACACCCCTTACAAGTATTCCGATTTTGTCCGAAATGTGGCAGTCAGGACTTTGAGATCCATAATGCACTGAGCCGTCACTGTGCCCAGTGTGGGTTTACATTCTATCAGAACCCACGTGCATCAACAGCAGCATTCATACTAAACACAAAAGGTGAACTGCTTGTAGCAACCAGAGGGAAGGAACCTGAAAAAGGTACACTCGACCTTCCTGGCGGATTCGTAGACAACGAAGAAACCGCAGAAGAAGGTATGGTAAGAGAAATAAAGGAAGAAACAGGACTTGTTATTGATCCAGAAAAAATAGAGTACCAGTTCTCTATTCCCAACGTCTATCGCTATTCAGGCATGGATATACATACACTCGACCTGTTCTTTATATGCCATGTTGATGACAATGCCAAAGTAATGGCCGCCGATGACGCTGCCAATCTGCAGTGGATTCCGCTAAACGAGGTTTATGTTGAGCGTTTTGGACTGCGCTCCATACGCCAAGCTGTACATCGTTTCTTAGCCCAAAATTGTTAATAAAACAAAAATCTTCTATATTAATAAGGTGAAAGAGAGTTTTTTGCTTACTTTTGCAGCCCGAAAGAAATATAACGCGACAGAAATATGCAAAAGAACTTAGTGATAGTGGAGTCGCCCGCAAAGGCAAAAACCATTGAAAAATTCCTAGGAAAGGATTTCAAGGTTATGTCGAGCTATGGACACATCCGCGATTTGAAGAAGAAGGAAATCAGTATAGATGACAAGACTCTGGAGCCCGAATATGAGATTCCAGAAGAAAAGGTTAAGCTGGTAGAAGACTTAAGAGGAAAAGCTGCCAACGCAGAGACTGTATGGTTGGCATCCGATGAGGACCGTGAGGGAGAAGCCATCTCGTGGCATCTGTGTGAGGTTCTGGGATTGGATAAGGACAAGACCAATCGTATTGTGTTCCATGAGATTACCCAACCTGCCATTCTTGATGCCATCGAGCATCCACGCCATATAAATATGGATTTAGTTAACGCCCAGCAGGCGCGTCGTGTACTTGACCGTCTGGTAGGCTTCAAACTGTCTCCAGTACTTTGGCGCAAAGTTAAGCCCGCTCTTTCTGCAGGACGTGTACAGAGTGTGGCCGTAAGATTGATAGTTGAACGCGAGCGCGAGATTCAGAACTTTACAACCGAGCCATATTATAGCGTTAGTGGTGTGTTTGCCATTGCTAATCCTGACGGATCGGCTTCAGAAGTAAAAGCACAGCTTAGTAAGCGCTTCAAGAACGAGTCAGAGGTAACAGAATTTCTTGAAAAGTGCAAGACGACAACTTTCACCGTTGAGGGCATCACAAAGAAACCCATGAAGCGAACCCCAGCTCCTCCATTCACCACATCAACACTGCAACAGGAGGCTGCTCGCAAGCTTGGCTATTCTGTAAGTCAGACCATGATGATTGCTCAGCACTTATATGAGAGCGGACGTATCACATACATGCGTACAGACTCTGTAAATCTCTCACAGCTCTGTTTAAACGCCAGCAAAAAGGAGATTATCGATCTGTATGGCGAGAATTATAGTAAGACTCGTAAATATCACACAAGTTCTAAGGGTGCTCAGGAGGCTCACGAAGCCATCCGTCCATCGTATATGGAGAAGAGCAACATTGAAGGCAGCGCTCAGGAAAAGCGTTTGTACGAGTTAATTTGGAAACGTACAATCGCCAGTCAGATGGCTGATGCTGAAATAGAGAAAACCACTATCACCATTAAGAGCGATGATATCGAAGAGGTATTCACTGCTCAGGGCGAGGTAGTAAAATTTGATGGATTTATCAAGGTGTATCGTGAGTCATCGGACGATGATGAGTCGTCAGAGGATTACAGCCACTCTCTTCCTGCAATGAAAGAAGGACAAGAGCTTGTACGCCGTGAAATTCTTGCTACCGAGCGTTTCAGCGTTGGACCACAGCGCTATACTGAAGCAAGTCTGGTTCATAAGATGGAAGAACTTGGCATTGGTCGTCCTTCAACCTACGCGCCAACCATTTCCACTATACAACAGCGTGAATACGTGATGAAGGGAGACAAGAAAGGCGAAGAACGCTTCTATTCAATCTTCCAGCTCAAGGGCAAGCAGATTACACAGAAGACCCGCAAAGAGATGGCTGGTTCAGACAAAGGCAAGCTCATCCCTACCGATATTGGCACAGTGGTAAATGATTTCCTGATGGAGAATTTCAGTGAGATTATGGACTACAATTTCACCGCTAAGGTTGAGCAAGACTTCGATAAGATAGCCGAAGGCAACGAGCAGTGGAAAGACATGATGAAGCAATTCTACAAGAGCTTTGAGCCTACCGTTGAGGAGACGATGAACAGCCGCCAGAAGTTTAAAGCCGGCGAGCGCCTGCTTGGTAACGATCCTAAGAGTGGTCGTCCCGTATATGTTAAGATCGGCCGATTTGGACCTGTAGTACAGATTGGTTCGTCAGAAGACAAAGACAAGCCACTTTTTGCACAGTTACCAAAAGAGCTGAGCATGGAGACTATAACACTCGAAGATGCTATTGAGTTGTTCAAACTGCCTCGTGAGCTTGGAGAGTTCGAGGGTTCGGCTGTGAGTGTCGGTGCCGGTAGATTCGGACCATACGTTAAGCATGAGAATATGTTTGCATCGCTGCCTAAGGATGCCGACCCAATGGCAATCACTCTTGAAGAGGCAATCACTCTGATTCAAGAGAAGCGTAGAGCAGAGGCCGCTAAGCATCTGAAATTCTTCCTCGAGGACCCCAAACTCGAGATTATGAATGGTCTTTATGGTCCATACCTGTCGTACGATGGTAAAAACTACCGTCTGCCCAAGACAATGCACGAAAAAGTAAAGGAACTAACCTACGCAGAGTGCATGAAGGTTATAGAGGACCTTGAGGCAATGAAAGGCGAAGACAAGGGCAAAAAGACCACAAGAAAGAGAACTACCAAAAAGGCAACAGCATAAGGCATGAATCGTATTATCCTGATAGGCTATATGGGGGCCGGTAAGACAACTATCGGCAAAGCGCTCTCAAAAGAGTTAGGCGCAACATTCTACGACCTGGACTGGTATATTGAAAGTCGCATGCGCAAGACCGTGGCACAGATATTTGCCGAAAGGGGTGAGGAAGGTTTCCGCAAGATGGAGTACAACATGCTGCACGAGGTGGCTGAGTTCGAAAATGTAATCATCAGCTGTGGTGGTGGAACACCATGCTTCTTTGACAATATGGACTACCTGAACCAACAGGGGCAAACGGTTTATCTAAAGGCAGCCCCCGAGGTGTTATACAATCATCTACTGATGGGTAAGGTAGAACGCCCGCTCATAAAGGGCAAGAGTCCGGAAGAGCTGATAACATTTATCCGCCAGCAGCTTGACAAGCGTGAGCCATACTATAGCAAAGCTAAGTACACACTTGATGTAAGCCTGATGGACAATTACGAAAAAATAAAAATAAGCGTTGATAAGATAAAAGAAATACTTGGCATATGAAAAAATGGACGATAGAGGATTCGAAGGAGCTTTATAACATTAACGGTTGGGGCACTTCCTATTTCGGCATCAACGATAAGGGCGATGTCTACGTCACACCTTGCAAGAACAACACTCAGATTGATCTGCGTGAGGTTATGGACGAACTGGCTCTTCGTGATGTAACTCCCCCTGTACTGCTGCGTTTTCCCGATATTCTTGATAACCGTATTGAAAAGACATGGAGCTGCTTTAAGAAGGCTGCCCAAGAATACGATTACAAGGGTGAAAATTACGTAGTATATCCCATCAAGGTAAACCAGATACAACCCGTTGTTGAGGAGATCATCTCGCACGGAAAGAAATTCAACCTTGGTGTAGAGGCCGGTTCTAAGCCCGAGTTGCATGCTGTTATCGCCGTACAGTGTCAAAGTGATTCTATTATCGTCTGCAACGGATATAAGGACCAGAGTTATATTGAGCTGGCTCTTCTGGCACAGAAGATGGGAAAACGCATCTTCATTGTGGTAGAGAAACTTAACGAACTTGAAATCATCGCTAAGGTTGCAAAGAAAATGGGTATCCGCCCTAACATCGGCATCCGCATCAAACTTGCTTCTAGCGGTTCTGGAAAATGGGAAGAGAGTGGCGGCGATGCCTCAAAGTTCGGTTTGACCAGTGCAGAACTTCTTGAAGCCCTAGATTTACTGGATAAGAAGGACATGCGCGATTGTCTGCGCCTCATCCATTTCCACATAGGTAGTCAGATTACAAAGATACGTCGAATCCAGACGGCTCTTCGAGAAGCATCACAATTCTACATCCAGCTGCACAAGATGGGATACAATGTAGACTTTGTTGACTGTGGTGGCGGACTTGGTGTTGACTACGATGGCACTCGCTCACCATCAAGCGAAAGCTCAGTAAACTACTCTATCCAAGAGTATGTTAACGACTGTATCTATACCTTCGTAGATGCTGCCAACAAGAATGATCTGCCACATCCTAACATCATTACCGAGAGTGGCCGCTCATTAGCTGCACACCACTCGGTATTGGTAATCGATGTACTTGAGACAGCATCACTGCCAGAGATGCCCGAGGAATACGAGCCAGACGAGAATGCACATCAGCTGGTAAAAGATTTGTATGAAATTTGGGACAACCTCTCACCACGAAATGTTCTCGAAGACTGGCACGATGCCGAGCAGATACGCGAGGAAGTTCTCGACCTGTTCTCGCATGGCATTGTAGACCTTAAGACACGTGCAGAGATCGAGGCTATGTACTGGAGCGTTTGTCATGAAATCAACATCCTTACAAAGAGCCTGAAGCATATACCAGAAGAGTTGATGAATATCGATAAACTGCTGGCCGACAAATACTTCTGCAACTTCTCTTTGTTCCAGAGTCTGCCAGACAGCTGGGCCATCGATCAGCTCTTCCCCATCATGCCTATCCAGAGACTTGACGAGCGTCCTACACGCAATGCCACACTCCAGGATATAACCTGTGATAGCGATGGAAAGGTAGCCAACTTTGTAACTAATCGTAACAACTCGCACTCGTTGCCTGTACACGCTCTCAAGAAAAACGAGCCTTATTACCTCGGCGTTTTCCTTGTAGGTGCTTATCAGGAGATTTTGGGTGATATGCACAATCTGTTCGGCGATACCAATGCCGTTCATATTTCCGTAAAAGACGGCAACTATCATATCGATCAGATTATCGATGGTGAGACAGTGGCCGAGGTACTTGATTATGTACAGTACGACCCCAAGAAACTGGTTCGTCAGCTTGAGGTGTGGGTTGCCAAGAGTGTAAAGCAAGGAAAAATCTCGCTCGAAGAGGGCAAGGAATTCCTGTCTAACTATCGTAGCGGACTATACGGATATACATATCTCGAATAATAATTAAACAAACCTAAACATGCAGTACCAAAGCCATATTACACTACCTAACGATGTTCAGGCTACAACTGAACTCGGCATATTCGTCGACGAAGTTTGCGAGAACGTTGGATTTGACATGAGTACCACCTTTAAGCTAAACCTCGCCATCGAGGAGGCTGTGGTCAATGTTATGAGCTATGCCTACCCTGCAGGTACCAAGGGCGATGTTGACATCGATGCCGAAGCCGACGATGAACAACTCAAGTTTGTTATCAGCGACAGCGGCACCCCCTTCGACCCTACACAAAAGGGCGAGGTAGATACTACCTTATCGGCCGAGGATCGTGGTATAGGCGGATTGGGTATACACCTGATCCGACAGATAATGGATACAATTAACTACGAACGTGTGGACGGCAAAAACGTACTCACGCTTTGTAAAAAACTCATTAAAAACTTATAGCATTATGAAAACAACATTTAAAGAAGAAGACAAGTATTTTGTGATGTACTTTGAGGGCCGTCTTGACACAGCAGCCTCTGCACAGACAGAAGAGGACATGAAGCCTCTCTACGATTGTATGGGTCATGACATTATTCTGGACTGCACAAATCTTGAGTATATCTCATCAAGTGGTCTTCGCCTGTTTCTCGGACTTCTGAAGGCAGCAAAACCAAAAGGCAGTCATGTCTTCATCCGTGGCATCAACGAAGATCTGCGCCAGGTGTTTGCTATGACAGGCTTCATCAATCTGTTTGAGTTTAAATAATGCGCCTGTCACCACATTGTGAGCTGCTGCTGCAAGAGTTCCGCGACAAACGTCAGGAACTCATGCAGCTGGATAATCATGTGTTCGAGCTTATCTGTCAAACACTTAAGCAGCAAGAAATTGAACTTAATAGCATTGAACACCGTATAAAGACCGAGGAGTCGCTGGCAGGCAAGCTTGAACGTAAGGGAGAGAAATACCATCAACTCAGCGACATCACCGATCTGATTGGTCTACGCATTGTCACTTTCTATACCGATGATGTAGACAAGGTGGCTGCTATTATAAGTCAGCTATTTGACATCGACTGGTCAAACTCGGTTGACAAGCGTAAACTGCACGATCTTAACAGTTTCGGCTATAACTCACTTCACTACATCTGTAAACTGCATGAGGGGAGTTTCCCGTTCGAAATTCAGATTCGTACAGCCTTACAGCACACATGGTCGGCAATAGAACACGATATTGGTTATAAGGGAGTAGTCAAACTGCCCCCACAGTATCGCCGCCAGTTCAGCCGATTGGCAGGTATGCTCGAGTTGGCCGACGATGAGTTTAGTCGATTGCGCACCACCATGACTGAGTATCGGCGTCAGATCCAAACTCTTGTAAAGTCAGGAAATCTCAGCGACGTGGTGCTATCAACCGATTCGTTCCACAGCTATCTTGAGTTACGCCCGTTCGACAGATTAAACCAGCGCATTGCTGCTGTAAATCAGGCAGAGCTGTTCCCTGCGTCACTCATGCCATTCCTTCCTATTTTAGAAAGTTTTGGTATGGAGTCGCTTGGACAAGTCCAGGCTATGGTTGATGAGCTTAGCGATGCAGCCTATCAGTTGGCGCTATCACAGTTAGCCATCACCGATCTTGACATACTCTCAGAAATGGTCGGTCTGCAGAACCTATGTGTGGTGTACTCGCTTAAAAACGGTGGTAATCGTGATGATATAAAGTATATCTATGATACACTATACGGTGCCAACGAGTCGAACTTACTTCTAGCCGACGCCATCATACGCCAGTATACTGCCATCGGCCAGTAATTTGTAAAGAAATGAAACAAAAACTCACAATCGTAAAAGTAGGTGGAGCTGTTGTTGAAGACGAAATTCAGCTAACCCAACTACTTAAGGACTTTAGCGCCATTAGCGGTCATAAAGTCCTTATTCATGGTGGTGGCCGCCGAGCCACTCAGGTAGCTGCCAGTCTGGGCATAGAGTCGAAAATGGTGGGCGGTCGCCGCATTACCGATGCCGATATGCTCAACGTTGTAACGATGGTTTATGGCGGTTTGGTAAATAAGAACCTTGTAGCACGTTTGCAAGCAAACGGGGTTAATGCTCTTGGACTTACTGGAGCTGACATTGATGTTATCCGTAGTCATAAGCGCCCACTGAAGGATGGTATCGACTTTGGATTCGTAGGCGATGTGGACCGCGCCGACGGACAGATGCTTAGCCGACTCATCGAGGCGGGCATCACGCCCGTGATGGCCCCACTTACCCACGACGGACAAGGCCATATCCTGAACACCAATGCCGACACTATTGCCAGCGAAACAGCCAAAGCACTGGCTCCATTCTACGATGTTACGCTTATCTATAGTTTCGAGAAAAAAGGCGTGTTAAGCAATCCCGACGATGACAACTCTGTCATCCCGACCATCAGTAGGGCCGACTTTGAGCGCTATAAGGCCGATGGCACCATCAGTGGTGGCATGCTTCCCAAAATAGAGAATGCTCTTAGTGCCATTGATAAAGGAGTAAACAGGGTGATTATTACCCTTGCCACAGCCATCGATGGCAATAGTGGCACAATTATTTCGTAATTTTTTTGTTTTACTTGTAACATTTGCCCCAGGTTATTCGTCATATAAAAAGAAGAGGATGAAAAAGATTAGTTTCCAAAACGATATCTTGCCGCTGAAGAACGAGCTATACAGGCTTGCACTCCGCATCACCCTCAACCCTGCAGAGGCAGAGGATGTAGTACAAGACACCATGATTAAGGTCTGGAACCGCCGAGAGCAATGGGATGAAATAGATTCTATCGAAGCCTTCTGCCTCACTATCTGCCGAAACCTGTCACTCGATAGGATGCGCAAGATGGAGAACCAGAACCAAAGCCTTGAAGAGGGTGAGCATGATTCGCCCGACCACAGCTACGCCTCGAACCCTGAGGAACAGGCAATGCAGCGAGACCGAGTTGAGCTGATACGCCGATTAATAAACGAACTGCCCGAAAAGCAACGCAGTGCGATGCACTTACGAGAGTTTGAAGGCAAAAGTTATAAGGAAATAGCGTCGATTATGGCTATAAGCGAAGAACAGGTGAAAGTAAACATCTTCAGAGCCCGACAAGCCATCCGACAGAAATATATAGAATCAGAGAAATATGGACTATAAGTACATCGAACAATTGCTGGAGCGCTATTGGCAGTGTGAAACCACACTCCAAGAAGAGGCTATCTTGCACTCTTTCTTTAGTCAGGAGGATGTTCCTGCCGAACTTCAGCAGTACACGGCTCTATTTGCCACCCAGCAGCCCGAAGAAGCGCTTGGTGATGACTTTGATGCCCGTATTCTTGCAATGGTGGGACAGGAGGAAACTGAGCCAAAGGCCAAGGTTGTTACCCTTACCTCACGCCTCATGCCTCTGTTCCGTGCAGCTGCCATTGTGGCCATCATCCTAACTATTGGTAATGCCGCACAGGCACCATGGGATCGTGGATGGGATGACCCGAAGGACGCTTATGCCAAGTTTCAGCAGATGCACGAGGCCGACTCTGTTAGCACACTCGGTACAATACAGGCCGAGAACATAACCGATACGGTGAAAGTTGCTACAGACACTCCCACCATTATTGAATAAGATATTTTTTTCTATGCTTTCTTTATAATAAAAACAAGTAAAACAACAAAAGTAGTTACTGTGAAGTAACGTTCTCTCAAATTTTCAGGAAATACTAACGCTGAAGTTAAAGGCTGCCTCCGCAACAACGGGAGCAGCCTTCTTCAATTTCTTATTTCTTCATTCTCTGATTCAACTGATATAGCGCTGGCAGTAGCATCATAAGCGAGAACGCCACAGCCATTAGCACTCTGGGCTCACTATTAAACAATTGTATCAGAGTTACATCACCCTTTCCTGCCGGATCCAGAGCTATCGCTATATGACCCACAGCAAAGGCCACCGAGTTGTTTACCCAATGATATACCACACCAGGAATAATACTGCCAGTGCGGTAATACATCCATCCCAACAATAGTCCTACCACAAAAGCATGAGGCATCTGTGCTGGATTCATGTGTATCAGCGCAAACAGCGCTGCTGATATAGCAATGCCCACCCAGTGGTTGTTATGCCATCTGAGCAGCGAGCGAAGCACTGCCCCACGCATAACCAACTCTTCTACGAATGGTGCCATCAGTCCTATCACCAAATATCCCCAAGGTGTCGATACCAAACCAACAAATGCCTCTTCGGCCGTATTAGGCAATTCGGGCATCATCTCTTCTACCCATAACGATGGTACCAACAGTCCTAATGCAGCTACTGCACTCCAGAATATCACAGCCCATGGGCGTGTACGTATCCAATTAGGTGACACCACGGTCCATTTTGTCAGCAGAAACACTGCTGCAGTCACAAGACTAACCGCCGTCAACGTCACGATTGTACAGGTTATATTGTTTTTCGGATTAGGATCTTCGCCCATAACCAGACCCCATATAACCATAACTATGGCTCCTACAGATATCTGTAGAGCAGCAAGCATTATAGTATAAAATATTGCTCTTTTCATTTTTGGTTAAGTATTTGTTCTACTTGTTGTTTGTCTTTCTCCAGCTGCGCTACTAATGCCTCAGGGCTGTCAAAACGGCGTTCATCACGCAGTCTCTGAATAAATTCCACTACAATCTGTTTGCCGTACAAATCGCCCTCAAAATCAAAGATGTTCACCTCTAGTGTCTGCTTCTGTCCGTTGAACGTAGGCCTTGTGCCTATGTTCATCATGGCAGGCTTTATGACGGCGTAGCCTAGAATAGCCCTCACTGCATAAACACCCGATGCCGGTATCAGCTTGCCATCGTCATCGGGCTCAAGGTTAGCCGTTGGGAATCCCAGTACGCTACCTATATGCTCGCCTGGCTTTACCGTGCCCATTAGTACAAACGGGCGCGTCATCAAGGTCTTTGCATCTTTTACATTACCATCTTCTACTATCAGACGGCGTATTAGCGATGAGCTTACAGGCTCAGAATACCCTTCTAACTTCAATGGATTGCCTTGCAGAACCCTCATGCCCATGTCTTTACCATATCGCACATAATCTTCAAAGCCCTCTTTGCGCCCGTGTCCAAATCTGTTGTCATACCCCAGCCGTAAGAGTTTTACGTTCAACTTGTCTTTAAGCACCTGCTGCATAAAATCATGTGCTGATAGCCGAGCCATCTCCATTGTAAACGGCAGCACAACTACATAGTCTACTTCAAAAAGCGAGAGCAAAAATACCTTATTTTTCTGTGTGGTAAGTAGCTGTGGATGATAATTGGCATCAAACAGTTCGCGAGGTTGGCGATCAAAGGTAATGACCATCGATTTAAATCCATGGTCCTTAGCATCGCTCATCATCTGCTTGATTATCTGCTGATGACCGGCATGTACGCCGTCGAAGACACCGATAGTGGCTGCACACTCTGGCAGGCCTTTTACATTTTCTATGTCACTTATTATCTCCATTTGGGGTGCAAAGTTAGCCAAAATTCCGCAATTTTCCATTCTACTACCAACATTTTTAGTTATTTCCTCTTAAAAATTTGGATATTTAAAGAATTCTACTTACCTTTGCACCCGCAAAATAAATATATTGCATCGGACTTGTAGCTCAGTTGGTTAGAGCAACAGACTCATAATCTGGAGGTCCCAGGTTCAAGCCCTGGCTGGTCCACCCTCAAAATCAGAGAGTTACGAACATTTTGTAACTCTCTTTTTCTTTTTAGTGAAATTCGGGCGAAATTCGTGGCGAAAAACTTAGGGTATGAAATGTGATGCAATCTTTTCGATTGTAACTGCATTGCATGGCATTGCAGAATCAATGAATACCTTGATAATCTTTTGCCAGTTTAAATCCTGTTATTCCCTACAGAACGTTAAATATCGGACGGTTTTCGGGCGGAGGTGACGAAAGTTCGCGGAAAAACAGTAACTTTGTGCTCGATTTTAAGAATTACAGCGCAATAAAACAAGTGAAAGTTATGAAGATGCAAGAAAAGGCCGGTGAGCGCAAATTGCGCTGGGACGAGGAGAACCGCCTGCTATCATCTGACGACAATGGATTCGTGACCAACTACTGGTATGATGCCGACGGCGAGCGCACGGTGAAGACCAGCGG
>ONAK01000067.1 GCA_900315765.1 uncultured Prevotella sp.
TATTGCCAACATAAGCACCATTTATGGTATGGAATAGCGACAGCCCTAAATAGTTCACATGACCATTTCCATCACTTTCAAACTCCATACCAAAATCCAACACCTTATTATAATAAGGCTCAACCATCACACTACCCTGTTTATCAATAACATTACTAATCCAGCGTTCTTGATAGCCGTCGATACTATCTTTGATGAACCTCACCCCTCGACCACTACTACTCCATGGAGCCTTCACTACTATATGACGATGGATATTCAGAAAAAATTTTATTTCATCGGTACAAACGATTTCTTGCGAAAGACCAACAACGCCATCTACCTGTAGTTTCGCCAATAGTATAGATGCTTGTCGTCGATGAGACAAGTTGCGAATAACAGATATATCTGTTTCTGACGGTACCACATCTATACCATATCTAATCAAAAATGAACGAAGCGCAAGATCCCAGCCCCATGGTTCCACCTTATTAATATATAGATGATTCAACTGCTTTTTATTTACAAAACGCTTTGGTCCTAGCCCTAATTCTGCCCTCAACAAACCATAGGACTCTTCTGCCTGTTTCACATCATCAACCAATATATAATCATCATCGCCAGCCCAAATTGCAGGAAGAAATCCTAACTCAGCTCGCAATTGACGTCCGGCATGAGGTGCTGTAAAATTACTCAGATTCGCAGCCACATCTTTTCAGGGCGCAAAGATAAAAAAAAAAATACGATTATTTACAAAAAAATTTGGTAAAATCAAACTTTTGCCTTAAATTTGCATTTTATTATTAACCAAACTCTACTTTATGGCTGTAAAAATACTCAGTGTAGACGACGAGAGCGATTTGGAATTGCTGCTCACTCAATACTTCAGAAGAAAAATCCGCAAGGGAGAATATGAGTTCTCTTTTGCCCACAACGGACTTGAGGCACTTGCGATGCTTCTGAAGAACAAAGATTATGACATTATCCTTTCGGATATTAATATGCCAGAGATGGATGGACTTACGTTGCTCACAAAGATTAAGTCAAGCCATGAATAATGGTGCCTTTGATTTTGCCACCAAGCCCATTGATTTGGACGACTTGAGCGTAACAATTGAAAAAGCCATCGAACAGATCAAGTACATTCGTGCGATGCAACAAGAGCACACCCAATTGGAGTCAATCAAAAGCGACCTGGCTGTAGCAAGCGAAATTCAGCAAGCAATTCTGCCACGCATATTTCCTCCATTCCCTGAGAATCAGCATCAGCTTGATATAGCCGCATCAATGAATGCAGCCAAGGATGTTGGAGGTGACTTCTATGATTTCTTCCGAATTGACGACGACCATATCGGCTTTGTTATTGCAGATGTAAGCGGTAAAGGTATTCCCGCAGCCATTTATGGCTGTAAGCCGTACATTGATTCGTGCCACCGGCATTCGTGGTGGAAAACCATCGGAATGTATTAGTTATGCCAATCAATTGCTTGCTAATGAGTCAGTAAACTGTATGTTCGTTACTGTATTTTATGGTATCTATACCATTAGTTCAGGTGAAATCACGTATTGTAATGGCGGACATAATCCACCATACATTCTGAAGTCAGACGGTAGTGTAGAAATGTTACCGATGCCTCAAGACTCTTTGGTTGGCGCCATTGAAGGACTGGAGTTTCACGACATGCAAATGAAGTTGGAACCAGGAGAAACGCTTGTGATGTTTACAGACGGGGTAAATGAGGCCACAAATATCGACTTTAAGATGTTTGGCGATGATCGTCTAGAAGCTTCATTAAAGAAATGCGCAGGCCTGGATTGCCAACAAATCATCACCACGGTAAGAGCAGATGTGGCAGAATTCGTTGGTGAAGCTGAACAGAGTGATGACATTACACTATTTGCACTCAAGAGGAAGTAAAATCAATCCATTTTAAGACGACGTGGATAAAAAATTCATCATTTCTAGTGCTGCAGCACTCATCCTGGCAGGTACTACAATTATAGGATTCAAGGGCTGGAGCTCGTCGAATAAAGAGATTGACGAGTTGAAAGTTCAATTGTCTAATCTGCAGCGGCAGGAGAAGCGTTCTGCTGTCTTACAAAGTGTCAGCAAACAGATGGAGGATATTGCTTATGAGCAAAAGAAAATCTCAGACGAACAACGAGAAGAAGCTATAGAACAAACAAAAGTTGCCAACGAAATGCGTCAGCGTTCTGAAATAGAACGGCAACATGCGATTTTAGCTCAAAAACAGGCATTAGAGTCAGAGAGAATGGCGATTAATGCCTATGATTTAGCTGAGAGCCAACGAAAAGTAGCTGAAGAGAATAGGCGTACAGCTGAATCGCTTAGCTATCTGGCTTTAGGACGTTCTCTCGGTTCATTAGCTACCACTCAGTTCAGAGCTGGCAATGAAGAGATTGGCAATTTATTAAGCTATGCTTCTTACATCTATACAGAGCGCTATCATGGTGACGTGTATTATCCTGCCATCTATCAGGCATTAGCCCAATCAAGTAAAAGTCAAAATGAGTGGAGCCGACATTCCAGCGCTGTTCCTTGCATATCATTTATGCCAAAAAGTGATAAGCAGTTGGTATCTGTAAGTACTTACGGTGAAATCTTTTTTCATGAACTGAATGGAAGCCAGTTAAAGACAACGGTGCTCTTCAAAGATAAGAACTATGACTTCCGTGATATCTATATCCACCCTATCAATGATGGTATCTATGCCATTAGTCGTAACGGCTACTTATATATTAAGGTTGGTAACAATGTAAAAATGCTTGAGTTACCCATGTTAGCCAATCCTTTTAACTTGCAACTTTGTCACGATGAGAAGCACTTATTGATTATTGGTAAAAATAGTATTGCAGAACTTGATATGAGCAATAACACCATTGTTGGCTCAAAAGATTTGGGATTTAATGTCGTACTGACTGCCAGCATGAATAATTACCCTTTACTTTTTGATGATAAAGGCCGCATGCATAAAGTAACGAGTCTGCAAAAAATTGACACACAGAAAATCCCTGTATCAGGACAGGTAACAGCATTTGCCATTTCTAAGAGTTCCGGATTCCAGGCCTACGGTATGAAAGACGGCACTATTTACCTATACGATAAGAAAGGAAATGTCCGCCGCCTTGTGGGGCATCAATCGCGCATCTCAAAATTGATGATTGATGGAGAGCGCGTCATTTCATCCAGCTATGACGGCACAATTAATCTTTGGATTGCCAAAAGTGAAAAGGTGGATCCTATCACATTGTTCACAAACAACTCCTGGATACTCTATTTCAACTATGACCGTAAAAAGAATTATTTGTGGATAGGTGATGAGAAAGGTAAATTCTCAAGAATACTTATTTCAGTACCTATGATGGCAGAGAGGATCAAAGGTAAACTGAAGCGCAACTTTACACAAAACGAATGGAACTACTACATTGGTGAGAAGGTACCATATGAGTCATTTATTTCAACAAAAGGAAAGGAGGACAAACAATGAAACGCGCATTAATTTACGGCATGATGTTGTTCTATGCCTGCGTGACAGCGGCTCAAGGCATACCTTTCATCAAGAACTATAACACCAATGATTATCATGCCCACAATCGTAATTTCGATGTGGTAACTACAAATGACGGAAGTGTGTTTATTGCCAATTTTGAAGGGTTACTTTATTATGACAATGTTGAATGGAGAACCATACATACGCCTGGTATTACCCGTATCACAGTAGTGTATCGCGACAAAAATAACGACATATGGGCTGGTGGCTATAATTATTTTGGCAAAATACAGCGAAAAGCAAATGGCGAACTTTTTCTTAAAACCTATAGTAAACAGGGGCAATTCAAAGGCGAGGTACTGGAGATATGGGAAGATGAAAAAGATTGTCTGAATTTCTTTGTAAACGATGGTAACATCTATGAAATCAAAAACGACAAGATATCTGTAAAGAAAAAAATCAGCCAAGAAAAAATGGCTCTCGGCCTGTCTGATGTTATCAATGTTAAAGAACTGAGAGATAACAACAAAGCGGAAAAACTGTCAGATATCACTCAAAAAGAGCCTTTGGGTAATGGTTTGAATGCAGTTGTCAAACGCGGACAAGGCCTTGTGATTACAGATGATAATGGCAAGGAACTCTATTCAATAACTGAAGCCAATGGCCTATGTACAAATAGTGTTGTTTATATTAATTATGATGGTCATGGAAAGCTTTGGGGAGCTACAGATAACGGCATCTTTTCAATAGCTATTCCTTCGGCATTCTCTCATTTTACACGAAACGAAGGATTGACGGATGAGGTATTGTCAATTGCTGTTTTTAACGGTAAGAAATATGTAGGAACTATCAATGGATTGTTCCGCCAAGAAGGCATGAAGTTTGTAAATGTAGGGATTGGTAATCATAGCTGCCGTCAGTTGATAGAAACTCCTCAAGGATTATTAGCAGCTACATCTAACGGCATATACTGCCTTACGACCAATGGCACCATCAGACATTTGTCTAGTATGGGATCAACAGCAATTCTTGACCTTGGAACAGAGATTCTGAGTGGTGAAATGGATGGCGTATTTTCTATTAATAAGGCTACAGGTGCACGTAATATACTCTGTAAGTTGGAAAAAGTATCCAAAATTATCAAAGACAAGAAGGAGAACATATGGATACAGAACATTTATGGTGAGGTCTGGTGCCAGAAAAACGAAAAAAAGGGATTCCTACCCTATAATGCCAAGAACACAAACACTATTTCTACGGTTGTAGAAGACAGCAACTCGGGAATAGTCGTTGACGCAGAATCGGAAAAGCCATTTCCTTATCCTCTTTTCACCTATTTGGATTCTTCAGGTGTTATCTGGCTCACTAATAGTGAGGGTAAAAACTTATACAGATGGAAAGATGGCAAGGAATTAGATGACATGAAATACTTGCTTCAACCTATTGCCAAAGTCGCAACACGTGCTATGCTTATTCAAGACAAAGAAATATGGTTAGGTAACGATGGTGGCATTACTATTATTAATACAGCTATCAGCGATCCTGCCCTACAAACAAAACCAAAGTTGCTTATACGCTCTATCAAGTTGAGAAACGACAGTATACTTTGGGGAGGTTATGGAGAAATGCCATTACAATTACCACAACTTAAAAACGAAGACAATAGTATTTCATTCTCCTACTCACTTGATTTTGTCCCAATGTTTGGTGAAACACTTTATCGTTACCAGTTAAACGATGGAAGATGGAGTTCATGGACTGACGACCAGAGTGTAAGTTTTCCCAATCTATCTTCAGGGAACTACACCTTAAAGATTCAGGGACGTGACGGTTTTGGACGAGAGACAGAAGTGGTGTCTATCAGTTTCAGTATTGCAGCCCCATTCTATCTGAAATGGTACATGATCTGCCTATATAACCTATTTATTCTTGCCATCATTTATGGATTGGCAAAACTAAGAATGCGCAGTTTGGAAAAAGACAAGCAGAGACTTGAGAAAGTGGTTCAGGAACGCACGGCAGAAGTTGTAAAACAAAAAGATGAGATTTTGGAAAAGTCAGAAAGTCTGGAGAAAGCACTTAACGATTTGCATAATGCCCAAACACAGTTGATACGACAAGAAAAGATGGCTACCGTGGGAAAATTAACACAGGGACTGATTGACCGTATCCTCAATCCGCTTAACTATATCAATAATTTCTCAAAACTGTCAGAAGGACTTGTAAAAGACATTGAGGCCAATGTAGAAGACGAGAAAGAGAACATGGGTGAAGATAATTATGAAGATACGATAGATGTTTTAGGCATGCTAAAAGGCAATCTACAGAAAGTGGGTGAACATGGTTTGAACACCACTCGCACGCTGAAGGCGATGGAGGAAATGCTTAAAGATAGAACAGGCGGTGTAGTAGAAATGGATTTGGCTACCGTTCTCAAACAAGATGAAGGAATGTTCAACAAATATTATGCCGAACAAAAAGCTCAATATAATATTACCGCACAATTCAACTATCCTGATTCTGGATTGATGATACGTGGAAATGCAGAACAATTGAGTAAGACTTTTATGAGCATGATTGGTAACGCTGTCTATGCTATCGTTAAGAAAGCCCAACGCAACCCATACGATGCTGCATTGTCACTTGACGCGACTCTAGCTGATGGTATAATTACCATTGTCATCAGAGATAATGGAATTGGTATCGAAGAGAAGATTCTTGATAAGATTTTCGACCCATTCTTCACAACAAAGACCACTGGCGAAGCTGCTGGTATCGGACTATATCTGAGCCACGACATAATACAGAACTATGGTGGTAATATTGCTGTTGAGTCTGTCAAAGACGAATATACACAATTTACAATTACATTGCCCGCAATAACAGAATAACTTATGGAACAAGAAATCAATCAGCTTAAGGAGCAACTGAAAAAGCAAGAAAAGTTGGCATCACTGGGAATTCTTAGTGCTGGCATAGCTCATGAGATACAGAATCCGCTCAACTTCGTGATCAATTTCAGCAAGATGTCTGACAAATTATTAAAAGACTTGATGGAGATTGTTGAAGATAATGAAGACAAAATCCCAGAAGAGGATCGTGAGGATTTGGAAGATATTGTGGCAGATCTCAAAGAGAATATGACTAAGATTGTTGAGCATGGCGAACGTGCCATCAGCATCATTCGTGGCATTCTTCTTGTATCTCGAGGCAAAGATAATGAGTTCCTTCCAACAGACGTTTGCAAAATCGTTAAGGAGTATGTGTGGCTCTCTTATCATGCCATGCGGGCCAATCACAAAGGCTTTAATGCCAGTATACATGAGCAATATGAAGAAGGCCTCCCTCAGCTGATGGTCATTCCACAGGATCTGAGTCGAGCTATTCTCAACATCATGAACAATGCGTTTTATTCTTTATGGAAGAAATCGCAGAATGCTCCGACTGATTACAAGCCCGAGGTCACCATTAGTGTCAGCAAGCAAGAGAACAACTGCATTATCACAATGACAGATAACGGTGTGGGAATGAACGAAGAAGTGAAACAAAAACTTTTTGAAAACTTCTTTACTACTAAACCAATAGGTGAAGGAACAGGTCTTGGCATGAATATTGTACGCGATATCATTGAGAATAAACATCATGGAAAAATCTCATTCGAATCTGAAGAAAGCCAAGGTGCCAGCTTCACATTTACTATACCGATTACAACATGACGCAATTAAATACAGCGAAATTTATACTCAGGCTTTTAGATTCATTTAAAACAAATGAAGACAAGATTGCTGTCGTTGACCAGAATGGCCAGCGACAGACCACATATAAAGAGTTATTCACAATGGTCTGCAGAGTAGCAGGCTACTTACAACAACATAAATATCCCCCCCACTCGTTCATAGGCATTTGTTTGCCAACTTCAGTGGAGTATATAGCAGCCGAGGTCGGCATCTGGTTAGCAGGTCATGCCATTGTCCCTATGGGTGATAAATATCCCAAAGACCGCATTGATTATATCATGCATCATTGCGAATCTCCATTATTGATTAATGAAGAGGTCATCCAGGCAATGATGAAGACAGAACCGACCCAAAATTATGTTCTCCCAGACGAGGATGATATCAATGCACTTTTCTACACATCAGGAAGTACAGGATTCCCCAAAGGCGTTCTTCATAATTTCCGTTCGCTGGGACGCCCAATCCCTTTGGAAAAATTGTTGGAAGAACAAGACCTTCATATCATGGGAGCGACCATGCCTTTCTTCTTTATTGCGAGCCGTACTATTTTCTGCATATTTTTCCGTGGGGGGCGCGTCTACCTCGTTGAACCGGAAATTGTAAAGGACATCAAGCTATTAGAAGACTATCTGGCCCTACACCACATAGAGTTCACATTTCTGCCACCTTCAATATTAGCCAACTTCCAAAGCAAATCTTCCGACCTGAAATTGGTAATGTCAGCTGCCGAGCGAATGTCAAATATCTATTTCAAGGATTTCAAGCTTATTAACCACTACGGTCTGACGGAAACTTGCGGTGCTGGGGCGTCTTTCATTGTAGACAAGCCATATGAAATAACGCCTATCGGAAAACCTGGAGCACATGTTGAATACTGTATAATGGATGAGGATGGTAACGAAGTGCCACAGGGTGAAGAAGGCGAATTCTGTATGAAAGGAAATCTGACTGTCGGTTATTATAAAGACCCGAAAAGCACAGCAGATCTTTACAAGTACGGATGGCTTCACACAGGAGACATCGTCCGTGAACTACCTGACGGAAATCTTGTATATGTTGAGCGTAAGGATTGGATGGTGAAAATCAATGGGCAGCGCGTTGAGCCTGGGGAGGTGGAAGCCGTCATCAAACAAGTTGATGGTGTAAAGAATGCTATTGTAAAAGGATTTACAACTAAAGACAGGCAGTTCTTGTGTGCCTACTATATCGCTAGTAACGACCTATCGGAAGATTCCATCCGTATGCATTTGCGCTCCAAATTGCCAACTTATATGGTTCCCGCCTATTTTGTAAGAATGGAAAGTTTCCCTCTTCTTCCAAGTGGGAAGACTGACCGCAAATCGCTGCCAGTTCCTACCGTTCAAACAGATAGTTCTATTCATCCCTCATATGCAGAACCAAATAATCATATAGAACGCCAACTTTGTAAAGCATTCGAAAAGGCTTTGTCGGTTGGCCTTGTTGGTATTGACGATGATTTCTTTGAACTTGGCGGCGACAGTATCAGAGTGATGGAAGTACAGACGTTATGTCCGGAACTGCCTCTTTCATCCCAAATGATATATACAAATCGTACGCCGAAAAAGATAGCAAAAGCCTGTGCAAAAACAGAACAAGTCAATTTCGCAAAACAAAAAGACTATCCACTTAGTCAGACTCAATTAGGCATTTATGTGGAGTGTATGTCACAACAGGGAAGTACACTCTATAACAACGCTATTTTATTGAAACTGGCTGACAGTATAGATACAAATCTGTTAGCACATGCTTGTGAGGCTGTAGTCGAAGCACATCCCTATATTAAAACCCGATTATTTGTTGACGAAGAAGGACATCCACGGCAACGCCGTAACGACGAAACGCCTTATCACCAGCAAGTCTGCTCAACGATCAGCTCTTCCGCATTCGTATATTGAAGACAACAAGTAACGTTTATCTATTTATAGATTTCCATCATATTATTTTTGATGGCACATCAATGCAAATATTGCTTCAGGATATTAGTTCTGCATATGAAGGAAATATCTTACAAAAAGAGAACTGGAGCGGATTTGAGGTGGCTCAGGAAGAAGAAAGCCAACGCCTCACAGAGAATTACAGCAAGGCCGCAGAGTGGAATAAAACGTTTTTTAGCGCCCTTGATGTCACATCGTTACCAATCCCTGACAATGATTTTGAACAAATATCGATTGGTGAATTTATTCATTTGATTTCCATCGACCATGAAACACTTGAAAAGTCTTGCCGAAGACTGGGCATTACCACTCAAGTGCTAACTACTGCAGCATTCGGTTATCTGCTTGGCACATTTACACATAATCGTGAAGCTCTCTTTGCTACGGTCTATAACGGTAGAACAAATCTAAAGACGCAAAGAACTCTTGCTATGATGGTAAAGACCATTGCCGTACACATATCATGGAATGAAAACATGACAATTGGTGAATGGTTACTACAAGCTAAAGATAATCTTCTTGGCAGCATGAATCATGACTTATTCTCTTTTGCCGAACTTTGTGCGCTTAATAATCATGTAAATAGTGAGGTACTTTTTGCCTATCAAGGCGGATTTCAAACAGCATTGGTTATTGATGGGCACGTTTCCCGTCCACAATCGCTAACTAAAAATGCCACAGGTAAGAGCCTTTTTGTGGAACTTCTTCCTGAAGCCCAACAGTTACAAATGGTAATTGCTTACCAGAAAAATCGATATTCAGAATTCTTCATTAAACAATTTGCCCATTGTTATGAGCAAATTCTCCGACAATTGATAATTATAGGTAATGAAACAATCCTCCTAAGTGATTTTCCATTATTATCCGCGAAAGATTTCAACAAGATATCTACCTTAGGTGCCGGAAAGGACATGGCTTTCGACAAAAACGAAACACTTGTTAGTCTTTTCTGTAAAAAAGCGAAAGAACAGCCAACTTCACCAGCATTGTTTTTCAAGGATAAATGTTATTCTTATCAAGAGTTGGATACTGTTACAAACCGTCTAGCAGCCTATTTGGCCAACCATTATCAAGTAAAGCCTGAAGAAACGATTGGTGTAATGATTGACCGCTCCGAACTTATGGTTATTTATCCTTTAGCTATCATGAAAACAGGAGCTGCCTATATGCCGCTTGACTACAAGTTTCCTGCAAATCGACTCCAATATATGTGCGAGGATGCAGGTGTAAGGCTCATTCTTTCTGAGGGTAATCGTGTAAGCAAAGCTATGCCAGATTTCCATGGCGAAGTATTTGCAGATGAACAACTGAAGAATCTCCCTGATACAACGACTGCACCTGATAGTTCCCACCCTAACCAGCATTATGTTGTTCTTTATACATCTGGTTCAACAGGACTTCCAAAAGGCGTGGCTCTTGAACATCATAGCATCGTTAATTTCTGTCATTGGTACTCCAAAGAAATCGACCTTAGAACTAATGATCGGGTCATGGCTTATGCTAACTTTGGATTTGATTGTCACATGCTTGACTTGTTTCCTGCCTTAATAACAGGATCCTGTGTTTACGTCATACCAACTGAGATGAGACTAGACCTTCCTCTTCTCAACAACTATATGGAAGATCAGGGTATTACGGTAGCATTTATGACAACACAGGTTGGCCATTTGTTTGCGACGACTATCGAAAACCATTCACTTCGCGTATTGACCGTGGCTGGCGAGAAACTGTTGCCGATGACCACTCCGTCATCTTATACACTATACAACGGTTATGGCCCTACGGAATGTACAGTATTTACATCATATTACCATTTGGAAGGAAACTATAATCGGCCACTTATCGGCCGCCCCTTGCCTAACTATCAGCTTTATGTGGTGAACCCCGATCTTCAGCCTATACCTCAAGGTGCTGTTGGTGAGCTCATCGTTTTAGGAGAAGGTGTGGCTCGAGGCTATCTGCATCCTTCAGATAAAGACAAAGGCAAATTCACCCAGTTCAGAGGTCAGAAATGCTATAAGACAGGCGACCTTGTCAGATGGACAAATACTGGAGATCTGGAATATCTAGGACGTATGGACAATCAGATCAAACTTCGTGGTTTGCGAATAGAACTCGAAGAAATAGAATTGCGAGCCCTACAGCATCCCCTTATCAGCCAGGCTATTGCCCATGTGACAGAGGTTGGTGGTGTTGAGAATCTGTGTTTGTATTATGTTCCTAAAGAGGCTGGTACAATCATTCACATAGATGAACTAAAATCCTTCCTATCAGAAAAGTTGGCAGCATTCATGGTTCCAACGGTTATGATGCCATTGGAAAGCATTCCTATGACCTCCAATGGCAAAGTTAACCGTAAGGCGCTTCCTGTTCCCACGATAACAAGTGAAACCCGAGTGGCTCCTGAAACAGAGATGGAGAAGCAGGTTCTTGAGCTTATTGCTGAGATACTCAAAACCACCCAGATTGGTGTTACCGACAACTTGCTGCATTGGGGATTGTCGTCGTTGGCAGCCATGCGTCTGAGCGCACTTCTGCAACGTCGATTCGACGTATATGTTAAGATGGTAGAGATCATGAAACGCCCCACGGTAAGGGCTATTGCATCCTTCCTTTCTCAAGCTTCTGACAAATCACTTACACTCTTTGAACAACGTGCCTATTATCCGTTGATGGAGAACCAGCGAGGTCTTTATCTGGAATGGAAAAAGAATCCTGATACCACTCAATATAATATTCCTTCTGTTTTTTGTTTCGAAGGAATCGACGCAGATCGATTGGTGAAGGCATTGAAACAGGTAGTCAATGCCCATCCGTATTTGAAATCCAAGCTCATGGAGATTGATGGTGAAGTTGTCCTTCAACGTAATGATCAAGAGTCGGTAGAAACGACCGTCGGCGAACTCTGCGAAGAGCCAGGAAAGGATTATTTCCAAAAGCGTGTCGTTCCATTCCATCTGTTGAGAGATCAACTTTATCGGCTTGAAGTTCTGAAAACGCCACACAAGACCTATCTATTCTATGATGTTCATCATATTATCTTCGATGGCCTGTCAGGAAAAGTCTTTATGAATGACTTAAAACGGGCATATGAAGGAGAGGTGCTGGATCAAGAGAACTATCAGGCCTACGACTATGCGCTTTACGAGCAGGAAGAACTCCAAAACTCAGAAAAGACTCTGAAAGCAGAATCTTGGTATGATAAATTGCTGATTGGTGCAAACACCATTTCGCTCCCCAACTATTCTACTCCTGACGGAGTGAACTATGCCGAGGTCGAAGTCGATGTGCCAAGTCAGAATATCGACACATTCTGTGCTGTTAATAGTGTCACAGTAAACAGTTTCATGCATGCAGCTTTTGCCATTTTTGTCAAACGGCTTATTAAAGAAGATCATCTTCTTTATCTGACTATCAGTAATGGTCGTGATATTGGCGCAGAACTACAATCTTGTGTTGGCATGTTTGTCAAGACGCTACCAATCGTTATTACATCAGGAATAGAGCAAGGAAAATCCATTGCCGATTTTGTAAAAGAGGTACAAAAGCAACTCCAGAAAAGCTATAGTATGGACTACTATCCATACACCAAGATTGTAGAACGTCACCGGGTAAAAGCTGAATTAATGTTTCTCTACCAAGACGAGGTTGGCAAAAAACGATCATGGAAGAACATGACACAGGTTCCTTTGTCATTGGATACCGCCAAATTCCCTATCAGTATTATCATCACGCCTGAAGCCGATAGTTATCGGGTTACTTTGGAGTATGATGGAAAGCTCTACAATTCTCATAGCATGCGTTATATAGTTAACGCCTTTAGAAATGTATTATTGAATATGACTGACACAGCCACAGTCATAGATGTAGAACTAATCACCCCGGATGAAAAGACCCAGATTCTCGAGTTAAGTAGAGGCGAGACTATAGAATATGACCAATTGGAAACATTTGTTGATTTATTCCAAAGGCAGGTAGCCAAATCGCCTGACGCTATTGCTGTCGTTGACAGTCAAGGGAGCATAACATATCAGGAATTGGACAACAAGTCGAACATATTGGCAAAAGTTCTTGTTAATCAAGGTGTTGGCAACGAAGACTTTGTTGGCATCATGCTACCAAGATGTAAAGAATTTCTCGTAGCCGTTCTGGGCGTTTTCAAAGCTGGTGGTGCCTATGTTCCTTTAGACCCAGAGTATCCGGAAGCACATCTGTCGTATATAATAGATAATGCCCAGGCTAAACTTTTGTTAAGTACCAGTTCGTTGGCTATAGAAAAGAGTTTTGACGAAGAACTATTTAACAAGATGCTATTCATCAATGATATTGACCTTAATAGCGAGCCTGTACCTATTAACAACAGTCATGCCAATTCTTTAGCGTACATGATATATACATCAGGTTCTACAGGTAAGCCTAAGGGAGTGATGATGGAACATAAAGGGCTTTGTGCGCTGATAAAATGGTTAGTTCCAATGGAAGAATTGACACCTAAAGACAAATGTGCCGAGCACGCCAGCTTCAGTTTTGATGCCTCTTTACTTGATTTGTTCCCTCCCTTGACCTGTGGTGCAGAGGTTCATATATTATCATCAGAACTGCGCCTCTCCCCAGAAGGTATGTGTCAGTATTTCAAGGAACGACACATCACAGGCGTAACGATGAGTACTCAGTTGGGCATGGAAATGATCAACAATTTTGAACTTCCAATCCGTTATATAACAATGGGAGGAGAGAAGATGAATCAATTACGTAAGACCTCTGTGAAGATTATCAACGGGTATGGTCCTACGGAGTTCACCGTTTGTTCTTCGTATCATATTGTCAATCAGGAAAAGGATGTTAATACTATTCCAATCGGTCGTTCTGTGCCTAATAGCATGTCTGTAATTGTCGATAATATGGGGCATCTTCTTCCGCTTGGTATTCCTGGCGAGCTCTGTCTGCTTGGTCGTCAAATGTCGCGAGGATATTGGAGACAAGAAGAACAAACAGCAAGTCATTTTTCTTCTTGTGCATTCCTTGAGGGCGAGACTATGTATCACACCGGCGATATAGCCAGATGGAACGAAGATGGAGAATTAGAGTATCTCGGGCGAAACGACAGTCAGGTTAAATTTAATGGTTTCAGAATCGAATTGGGTGAAATCGAAAAAGAAATCATGTCCTATACATCTGTAACAGCAGCTACTGTTCTTCTTTACAAGAGAAAAAACATCGAGACCTTAGTTGGTTATTATTGCGCTGAAATATCAATAGATCCACAAGCCATTCTCCATCACCTGAGAATCTCGCTTCCTCAGCACATGATACCGCAAATGCTCACTCAGATTGATAAGATGCCTATGACGCCAAACGGTAAAATAGATAAAAAGGCGTTATTGTCTGATGAATTGATGAGCGGAATCAACAAGAGCGAGAATATACTTCCTGCCAACGAGGATGAAGAAAAGCTTTATGATATAGCCAAAGAGATTCTTAACAGAGAGGATTTCGGTGTTACTGATGATTTAACCTTTTCAGGTTTAACCTCACTATCTGCCATAAAAATGGCTGATCAGGCAAATCACAAAGGTCTGTACATCAAGGTCAATGATATTTTGAGAAACAGGTCTATCAGAAACATACTTCTAAATGAGCAGTCCATCGGCAAATGGGAAAATGGGTATGATGCCAGCAAGCCTGTTATAGTGCTGATTCAAGGATTCACCAACTACAAAAAGTTGGAACCGCTCATCAGCAAGTTGTGTAAATACTACTCTGTTTTTGTCATTGAGCCCATCTCCGAACACTATAAAGGACTATTTAACGAAGATAGTTTAAATTGCAACAATGTGGTGGATTTCTATCTCGATTTTATGGAAGTCTATATGCCTCCAACCGTAAATATTGAGATGTTTGTAGGCCATAGCTTTGGTGGTGAATTGGCTTATCGTTGTGCCGTACGCAGGTATCAGAATACGGGCTACACGTCTAAGGTTTGCGTGCTTGACACGTTTATCCTGTTTAATAGCATCGTCCCCAAGAAACCTATACCGGAAATAGGAAACCAGGCGCCAGGAGAAGCATCCGACATTGTAAAAGCTAAAGAGTGGCACCGTCAATTGCAGCTCATTCAAGCGCTCAAAGACGACCGTGGCCTGCCTAGCTATCATGGTGACGTTCTCTATTTCAAGAGCGAACAAACGGCACCTCAGTTGAAAGCCATTCATGTTAACACGCAAGAGTTGAGCCAGAAGAAGCAAGCGTATTTGAACTATTGGAGCACGCTGGCTCCACGCTTGAGCATCGATCATGTTGCAGCAGATCATTTCACTATGCTTGAAGAACGTTTCTGTAACGAATATATAGAGAAAATAAACGCAATTGTATTACCCCATAATTCCTGAATGATATGAAAAAGTATTTATGTCACATATTCATAGTGTACATGATGTTGATGCCTTTCATGGCCTCAGCACAAGAAAAGCAGGATTTACGTCAAGTCTACACTAAGGCAGAAGAAGCCTATCAGATAGGACAGCTTGACCAAGCCATAGAGTTACTGGAGGGCAATCTTAATGACTTCACAGGCAATCTTCGCCAAAGCGCCCTTCGATTAGTTTCTATCTGTTATCTCGCACAAGACGATAAAGATGCTTCTGAGAAATATGCCCGTTTGCTGTTAAGCATCAATCCATATTATACGCCCGTTCAGGACCCTATTCGCTTTGAAGATATGATTTCTTTGCTCAAGTCAGGCCGTAGCTCAACAGTAACAACAGCTTCAAGCCAAGCAGAAAGTATCAACGAGGCACCTGTGCCAGTCACCATTATTACACGTGAGATGATTGATCAACTCAGCAACAACAAGAGTTTGGGAGACATTCTGGCGACTTATGTACCAGGAATGAATTTAGTCTCTTCCTTTTCTATCTCGAATGTAGCCATGCATGGTGTCTATACGTCCAGTCAGGAGAAGATTTTGGTGATGGAGAATGGTCACCGACTCAATATGCGTAACAACAATAACGGCAAGCTCGACTACGCTATAAGTACTGAGAAGATTGACCATATTGAGATACTGCGAGGTCCTGCTTCATCACTTTACGGAAACGTGGCCTTGACAGCTGTGGTGAATATCATCACCAAGAACGGCCGCGAGGTAAATGGTATCAAGGGTAAGTACGGCTATGGTTCATACGGAACACACCGAACCGATTTTATCGCCGGCACCACCCTATTGGATGCAGATATCATGGCTTGGGCCTCTCTATACACTTCTGATGGCAAGAGAATTGATATTCCTAAAAATACAGGTTACTCTATATCTAAGCGCGACGGCTACGTCTATGTTGGCGGTTATAAAGAAAAGCCATCCTATGACATTGGATGCAATCTAAAATTAAAGGATTTCAACTTCATGATCAATTTAAGAAACGGCAAACAGGTGCCACAGTATTCTTGGTATGGAGAGACTTACAATTATGATGCTTATCGTACTATGGATGGCTCAAAGCCTGGATATACTGTCAACGAAAAACATCTGGAATTGGGCTACACTAAACAATTGGGGAAATTCAATCTAAACGTTTCAGTCTATGGCGACTGGTATAAAGTACAAAACTACCAACCGGTTTCCGACTCAATAAGAACTTATGTATATAATAATGATGGAGAGGTCATCATTATTGATGGCAAGCCTCAAGTAAAAACATATAATGGGCTCATGCAATATTTGAACTTTCAGGAATATACGATTGGATCTATGGCAAAAGCTGACGCCAACTATACACTTGGAAGCATGAAAGGAAATTTTCTAGTGGGCGCACAATTCGAGTATTTCAAGTTGTCAAATACTGATTTTCTCATAGGCGAGGATTTTACCAAAGTGGCGGTAACTTTTCCTGAAGAAAAAAACTATTTACGCGTTGGCTGCGAAAAAAGTGTTTCAACCTTTATTCAGGGCAAACACTATTTCTCAAAAGAATTCATTCTTAATGCAGGCCTACGATATGACTATAAATATCGTGCAAACGGGAAAAGTGTTTCTGCCCTTTCTCCTCGTGTGGCTCTGATTTACTTCCCCGATGAGAAATTCAGTACGAAGTTGTCTTTCTCACGAGCCTTTGTTGACGCTCCTTATTATACTCGAAATAATACATCAAACGGTTACCGCGGTAGTGAGGACCTCATGCCCGAATATATGAATGCCATCCAACTTGACTTCATGGGAAAAATCAAGAACTGGCATCTCGATTACGATGTAAACCTCTTCTACAACCAATTGACGGATATCGTTGTAAATAACCCGAGTACAGACCCTGCTGCACCAAAATTCATCAATTCAGGTAGTCTTAAAGTCGCTGGTGCTGAGGCCGAGCTGAGTTTCTTCATTCCATCCTTCCGTATCGATGCCAATATGACCTATTTGCGTCCGCTGGAGGCTGAAGGCTACTACTATACCGATCACAAGATTTATAGTGTTCCCAAATTCACAGCCAACCTTACATGTAGTAAGCGCCTCGTTAATGCAGGAAATCATCTATTGTGGTTGGCTGCAAGCTTTAAGTTCGGTTCTAAGACCCTGAACAAAGCCAATAGCCGTGTGCAAGGCAGCGAGGATTTTGAGCTCAGTAGTAATGCCATTTTTGATTTAGGCCTCAAGTACACCTATCATAATGACATTCAGCTGTCGCTTGATTGCGATAACATATTTGACAGTTCCTATTACATTGGAGGTTCATTCTACGTTCCTTATTATGCACAAGGACGCACTATAATGGCAACCGTCTCATTCAAACTTTAAAGTAAAATAGCATGAAAAGTCAAGAAGAGGGAAAGAAGAAAGACTATCTGATAGCCAAGGCCCTACACCAATTTATGTGGGCATCGATTTTGGCGTCGGTGGCTTCTCAGATTGCAATGACCACAGATGCCATCGTGGTCAGCCAGTTCATCGGTCCTGAGGCTATCTCAGCCATCAATCTGACGATACCTGTTGTCATCTTCTTTAATTTCTTGATGATGCTTTTCGGTATGGGCGGCTCTGTGCTGGTGGCCAAATCGCTTGGTGAGCGCGATGCACAGACTGCTAACAAGGTTTTCACTTCCACTCTGATTGGCCTTGTTGTCGTTGGTGTCTTTTTCTCTGCGTTGCTACTGATTTTCAGCCCCCAGGTGGCTAGTTTTATTACCAACGATACGCCTGTTGTTTATACGCTGTCACTCCGCTATTTGCGCATCATGCTGTTGGGCACCACCATTACGATTCTCTTCTCGACAATCACCAACTTCATCAAGACCGACGGCAATCCTAAGCTTGTTATGAAGGCTGTGATGGTCAGTAGCGTCATCAACTTGATTCTTGATATTCTTTTCATTGCAGTCTTGAAAACCGGCATCGAGGGCTCTGCCTGGGCGTCTATCATCGGTAGCGTGGCGGCATTAGTGCTCTGTTCACGCCATTTCAAAAGTGCCAACAACTCCTACCATTGGCAGGTGGAGTTAAAGCGCTGTCATGAGTATATAATGAAAGGTGTCAAAATGGGATTCCCGATGGGTATCAACACCTTACTCTTAGGTGTCAGTACTTATGCCATCAATAGCATCATCCTTAGCAACCTTGGAACCGACGGCATCTTTGCATGGGCAGTCTGCTTTCAGTTGTTTATCATTTTGCAGATGGTATTAGGCGGTATTGCAACTTCGATTTATTCCATTGGCGGACTATTGATTGGCGAAAAAGACATTGTGGGATTACGTATTCTCACTAATAAGGTGCTGAAGTACATTTGTCTTTGCCTGCTAGCTATCACCTTGTTTGTGATGATAACTCCAGAAAGCATCGGGTGGCTCTTTGCCAGCAACAGCAGCCAGTCAGAGGGCATGCTTCATAGTGCTCTGCGCATCTACGCCCTACTTCTTATCCCTTATGCAGTAGCAGTTGTCTATCGTATTCTGTATCAGATTTTAGGCTATTGGTCGTTAAGCGTAGTCATGAGTATCTTACAGATGGGTAGCATGATTTTGTTTGTTGGTCTGACGGCGTGGATAAAATCAGAATGGCTATGGTGGGGATTCCCAGTTTCCGGTTTATTCATATTGATTGTTTATCTGGTTGTTACTTTATTTATTCATCATAAGAATCCTAATGCCGAGGTGATGACGCTGATTCCTCATACCGACGATGGACAGTCGCTTAATTTCTCGGTCAAGTATAATAATGACGATGTGCAGCAGGCACTTGACAATATTCTTTCTTTCTTAGAAACTTGCGACATAGAGCCATCCACATCATTTCAAATCAATCTCTGCTGCGAGGAGCTGATGTATAATATCGTCACCTATGCCGTCAACAAAGATCCCGACAAGCATCTGTTCGATGTACATATCGTATGCCACAAAGATACGGTTTCCGTACTAATCAAAGACGATGGAAAGCCTTTCAATCCAATTCTGAAAACAGTATCATTTAATGAAGATGGCGATGGACTTGGTCTTGCTTTGGTTAATACTATGGCTGATATCAAATATAAGTTCATGTACAATCAAAATGTGGTGTTCTTGACATTCTATCGGAAGAAAACAGCATAGAAGAAGAAGCCATTACCCTTTAAAAAATGTAAAAATTCTATTTTTTTTTGAGATTTTGCAAATTAGACTTTGCAATTTCATATAAAATGTGTACCTTTGCAACCACTTTTAAAAAGTAAATAGAAACAAATCGAGCAGGAATGGAAGCTTTTTTCAGGACGCACAGATATCTCGTAGAGCATGTAAATGCACCGGTTCGTCGCATTCTAATGGATGAGATTAACTGGAATGACCGCATGATTGGAATAAAAGGTACGCGAGGTATCGGCAAGACTACTTTTCTACTTCAGTACGCAAAGGAGAATTTTGATATCATGGACAAGCAATGTCTGTATATCAATATGAACAATTTCTATTTTCAGGGAGAAGGTATTGCCGATTTTGCAGGTAACTTCTACAGACATGGAGGTCGTGTTCTCCTTATCGACCAAGTGTTTAAGCAGCCTAACTGGAGCAGCGAGCTCCGTAAGTGCTACGACCTCTACCCCAACCTCAAAATTGTATTCACCGGTTCGAGTGTGATGCGACTCAAGGACGAGAACCCCGAGCTTAACGGCATTGTGAAGAGCTACAATCTTCGTGGTTTATCATTCCGCGAGTTCATCAACCTGATGACCGGCAACAACTTCCGCCCCTACTCGCTCGAAGAGATTCTGAAGGATCACGAACGCATCATCAAGCAGATTCTGCCTAAGGTATCGCCCAACCGATATTTCCAGGATTACATACATCATGGTTTCTACCCTTTCTTCCAGGAGCATCGCAACTACAGCGAGAACCTGCTGAAGACGATGAACATGATGACCGAGGTAGACATCTTGCTCATCAAGCAGATAGAGCTTAAGTACCTTACTAAAATTAAGAAGCTGTTCTATCAGATAGCCGAAGAAGGTCCAGCCAAGACGCCAAACGTCAGTAAGTTGGCACAGGACATCGAGACAAGCCGCGCCACGGTAATGAACTACATCAAGTACCTTACCGATGCCCGCCTCTTGAACCTCATTTATCCAGTAGGTCAGGATTTTCCAAAGAAACCTGCTAAGATTATGCTTCACAACTCCAACTTGATGTACGCCATCTATCCTATTCAGGTTGACAAACAGGAGGCTATGGAGACATTCTTTGTAAACTCCATGTGGAAAGACCACAAGGTGAATACCGCCAGCACACGCGACTGCAATTTTGTTGTAGACGAGAAACTGAAGTTCCGTGTTGTCGACGCCAAATCGCCTGCCAAGATGCGAATCTCGCCCGATGTGATTTATGCACGATATAACACAGAGATTGGTAAGGACAACCAGATACCATTGTGGTTGTTGGGATTCCTTTATTAAATGACAAAAAAGACAAAACAAACAAATAGTTAGTAATTAGTTTAATTTTCAAAAACAATGGCTAAAGAAAAGAAGTTTATCACTTGTGATGGTAACGAGGCTGCAGCTCACGTGAGCTATATGTTCTCTGAGGTAGCAGCAATCTACCCCATCACCCCGTCATCTCCTATGGCGGAGCATGTTGACGAATGGGCTGCCCGTGGTCGTAAGAACCTCTGGGGCCAGAACGTCTCAGTTCAGGAAATGCAGTCAGAGGCTGGTGCTGCCGGTGCCGTTCACGGTTCGCTGCAGGCTGGTGCTCTCACCACTACATTCACCGCATCTCAGGGTCTGCTCCTGATGATTCCTAACATGTATAAGATTGCTGGTGAGCTGATTCCATGTGTATTCGACGTTTCTGCCCGTACACTTGCTTCTCACTCTCTGTGTATCTTTGGTGACCACCAGGATGTCATGGCTTGCCGTCAGACCGGTTTCGCCATGTTCTGCTCTGGTTCTGTACAGGAGGTGATGGACCTCACAGCCGTTCCTCACCTGGCAACTCTCGAGACTTGCGTACCATTCGTTAACTTCTTCGATGGTTTCCGCACCTCTCACGAGTACCACAAGATTGAGCTGATGGATCAGGAGGATATCCGTCCATTGGTTAAGGAGGAGTTTGTTAAGCGTTTCCGCGATCGTGCTATGAGCCCAGAGCGTCCTATCACTCGTGGTACAGCTGAGAACCCAGAGACATTCTTCACCCACCGTGAGGCTAGCAACCAGTACTACGATGCAGTACCTGAGGTTGTAGAGAAGTACCTCGGCGAGATTTCTAAGATCACAGGCCGCGAGTACCACCTGTTCTCATACTACGGAGCAGAGGATGCCGACCGCATGATTATCCTCATGGGTTCTGCTACCGATGCAGCTCGCGAGGCTATCGACTATCTGAACGCTAACGGTCAGAAGGTTGGTATGATTTCTGTTCACCTCTATCGTCCATTCTCAGTTAAGCACCTGCTCGCTTCAGTTCCTAAGACTGTTAAGCGTATTGCTGTGCTTGACCGTACAAAGGAGCCAGGAGCAAATGGCGAGCCTCTGTACCTCGACGTTAAGGATGCTTACTACGACGTAGAGAACAAGCCTCTCATCGTTGGTGGCCGCTACGGTCTTGGTAGCCGCGACACCACCCCAGCTCAGATCATCAGCGTGTTCAACAACCTCGCTATGCCCGAGCCAAAGAATCACTTCACAGTTGGTATCGTAGACGATGTTACCTTCACCTCTCTGCCTGAGGTTGAGGAGATCGCTCTCGGCGGTGCTGGCATGTTCCAGGCTAAGTTCTATGGTCTGGGTGCCGATGGTACCGTAGGTGCTAACAAGAATAGCGTAAAAATTATTGGTGACAACACCGACAAGTATTGCCAGGCTTACTTCTCTTACGACTCTAAGAAGTCGGGAGGTTTCACCTGCTCTCACCTGCGTTTCGGTGATACACCTATCCGCTCTACCTATCTGGTAACTACACCTAACTTCGTGGCTTGCCACGTTCAGGCTTACCTCCACATGTACGACGTAACTCGCGGTCTGCAGAAGAACGGTCAGTTCCTGCTGAACACCATC
>ONAK01000038.1 GCA_900315765.1 uncultured Prevotella sp.
GAGGGTTGCTGGATTCAGTTGAAGATTAGCGCTGCTGGTCTTCGTATGATCAACAAAGTAGGTCTGGATGCTGCCTTGAAGCAGGCTGTTGCCAAAGGATTTGTAGACTGGAAGGACATTAAAGTGATAGGAGATTAAGATCATGGCAAGTAAGAAAGCAAAAGGTAATCGCGTTCAGGTTATCCTGGAGTGCACCGAGCACAAGAATAGTGGTATGCCAGGCATTAGCCGCTATGTAACTACAAAGAATCGTAAAAATACGCCTGAGCGTATGGAACTGATGAAGTATAACCCAATCCTGAAGAAGATGACTCTTCACAAGGAGATTAAATAATACGACTGAAGTATGGCAAAGAAAACCGTCGCTACCCTCCACGAAGGCTCAAAGGATGGTCGCGCTTACACAAAGGTAATCAAGATGGTTAAGAGCCCTAAGACTGGTGCTTACATCTTTGATGAGCAGATGGTTCCTAACGAGGCTGTTAAGGACTTCTTTAAGAACTAATCCACAATTATTATATAAAATGAGAGGTCGCAAAGAAATTTGCGGCCTCTTTTTTTGGCTGTATCGTAAATTATTCTTATCTTTGCAATCGAAAATATTGCAATATGGGATTATTTGGATTTTTTAGTAAGGATAAGAAGGAAACTCTCGACAAGGGTTTGGAGAAAACCAAGACGAGTGTGTTCGATAAACTGGCTCGTGCTGTAGCCGGAAAATCGAAGGTCGATGACGATGTCTTGGATAATCTTGAAGAGGTGCTCATCACCAGCGACGTTGGTGTTGATACCACCTTGAAGATTATTGAGCGAATCGAAGAGCGAGTGGCTCGCGATAAGTATGTGAGTACATCTGAATTGAATAGTATTCTTCGTGACGAAATTGCTAATTTGTTGGCAGAGAATAATTCTGAGGATAACGATAACTGGGATTTGCCTTCCGACCATAAGCCTTATGTGATTCTTGTGGTTGGTGTAAATGGTGTGGGTAAGACTACTACCATTGGTAAGCTTGCCTGGCAGTTCAAACAGGCTGGTAAAAAGGTATATCTCGGTGCCGCTGATACATTCCGTGCAGCTGCTGTAGAACAGTTGTGTATCTGGGGCGAAAGAGTAGGAGTGCCTGTTGTTAAACAGCAGATGGGCAGCGATCCAGCCAGCGTTGCTTTCGACACACTTTCAAGTGCGAAGGCTAATGGGGCCGACGTGGTGCTTATAGATACCGCAGGACGCCTGCATAATAAGGTTGGCCTGATGAACGAACTGAAGAAAATCAAGGACGTGATGAAGAAGGTTCTGCCTGAGGCTCCTGATGAGGTAATGCTGGTGCTTGATGGCTCTACCGGACAGAATGCTTTTGAACAAGCTAAACAGTTTGCTGCTGTTACACAGATAACTTCGCTCGCCATAACCAAACTTGATGGTACAGCCAAGGGTGGTGTGGTTATAGGTATCTCAGATCAGCTTAAGGTGCCTGTAAAGTACATTGGACTGGGTGAAGGCATGACAGATTTGCAGTTGTTTAATAAACGTCAGTTTGTAGATTCGTTATTCAATGAGTAAGACTATCGATTTTATATCACTCGGATGTTCTAAGAATCTTGTTGACAGCGAGATGCTCATGGGATTGATGGAGGCTAATGGCTATCAATGTACCCATGACAGCGATGATCCTCAGGGTGAGATTGTTGTAGTTAATACTTGCGGATTTATTAACGACGCAAAAGAGGAGAGTATCAACACCATCCTGGAGTTTGCGCAGGCTAAGACAGAAGGAAGAATTGAGAAACTCTTTGTGATGGGATGCCTCTCAGAAAGATATCTTGCCGATTTGGAGCAAGAGATACCTGAGGTTGACGGATGGTATGGAAAGTTTAACTATAAGCAATTGCTGAAAGACCTGAAGGGCGAAGATTTCAACGCTTGTGAAGGAAAGCGCCATATTACAACTCCACGCCATTATGCTTATATCAAGATCAGTGAGGGGTGCGATCGTCATTGTGCCTATTGCGCCATTCCTTTGATTACGGGAAAGCATCAGAGTCGACCCATGCAGGAAATCCTGAATGAAGTTAAGTATCTGGTTGGTCAAGGCACAAAGGAGTTTAATGTGATTGCTCAGGAACTTACATACTATGGTGTCGACATCGATGGTAAGCAGCATATTGCTGAGCTGATTGAAAAGATGGCCGATATTCCAGGCGTTGAGTGGATTCGCTTGCATTATGCGTATCCCACACATTTCCCTTGGGATCTGCTTCGTGTGATTCGCGAGAAGAAAAACGTTTGTAAGTATCTGGATATAGCCCTGCAGCATATTTCTGATAATATGCTTACCCGTATGCGCCGCCATGTTTCTAAGGAAGAAACCTATGAGTTGGTTAAGCGTATGCGCGAGGAAGTGCCTGGTATCCATATACGTACAACCTTGATGGTTGGCTTCCCTGGTGAGACAGACGAAGATTTTGAGGAACTCAAGGCGTTTGTGAAATGGGCTCGTTTTGAGCGTATGGGAGCATTTGCTTATTCTGAGGAAGAAGGAACCTATTCGGCTGATAACTTTGAGGACGATGTTCCAGAAGAAGTTAAGCAGTCGCGACTTGATAAGATTATGCGTATTCAACAGAATATCAGTACGGAACTTGAAGCCGAAAAGGTGGGGAAGGTGCTGAGAGTAATCATCGACCGTCTTGAGGGCGATTATTATATCGGCCGTACAGAGTTCTGCTCGCCTGAGGTAGACCCAGAGGTGCTGATTCCTGCTGCGGAAGCTCATCTTGAAATAGGAGAATTCTATGATGTTCTGATTACAGATTCAGAAGAGTTTGATTTATACGGAACCACAATCATTAAAACATATGAACAATAAAGACTTTATCGCAGAACTGGCACAACGCACGGGATATTCGGCTGACGAAACCCAGCAGTTTGTGAATTGTGTTGTTGAGGCAATGGGAGATCATTTCCAAGATGATGACTCAGTGCTTATTCCTACTTTCGGTACATTCGAGGTAAAAAAGAAAATGGAACGAATCATGGTTAATCCTTCTACAGGGCAGCGTATGCTGGTGCCACCAAAGTTGGTGCTCACCTTTAAGCCAAATGTTAGTTGGAAAGAACGTGTAAAGAATGGAGGAACTGAGTGATGGGAAAGATTTCAATACAAGAGTTGGCCAACGTGCTGATAGAGCGTAAAAAGATGAACAGGCGCGACGCAAGTTTGTTTGTTAGCGCCATGTTTGATATCGTTCAGCAGCGACTTGAATCAGATAAACTCGTAAAGGTTAAAGGCCTTGGCACATTCAAGATTATCGATGTTGAAGACCGCGAAAGTGTAAATGTAAATACAGGTGAGCGCGTTCTTATTGAAGGGCATGGAAAGATTACTTATGCGCCTGATGCTTTACTCAAAGAACTGGTGAATAAGCCTTTCTCTCAGTTTGAGACCGTGGTTCTTAATGATGGTGTTGACTTTGAAGATGTTGATACCACTACTACTGATGCCCCAGAGCCAGAGATGGACTCTGAACCAGTTGTTGAGCCCGAGCCCGTAGTAGAACCTGAGCCTGTAATAGAACCTGAGCCAATCGTTCAGCCCGAGCCTGTAGTAGCTCCCGAACCAGAGCCTGTTGTTGAGGATGATCACTTGGCAATGCCACTTGTTGATTTCGGTGGCGTTGATGAGCCTGTGGTAGAACCAGAGCCAGCAGTGCCTGAGGAGGAAGATGAGCCAGAGGATGAGCCAGAGGATGAATTTGAGGACGAGTTCGAAGATGATGATGTCAATGATGAACTTGAAACAACCTTCAGACCGGAAGCTACCTTCAGACCAGAGACGACTGTTCGTCCTGAAACGACTTTCAGACCAGAGGCAACTGTTCGTCCTGAAAATACAATCCGCCCTGAAATCGAGGATGTTCCCGAGCCAGTTGTTGTTCCCGAGCCAGTTGTTACTCCTGAGCCAGTTGTAGCTCCCGAGCCAATGGTTTTGGAAGATATAGCTGATGAGGATATACCAGAGTGGGTCATAGAACCTTATGTTGCTCCAAAGGCTGAAGAGCCTGTTGTAGAGCCAGAGCCAGAACCAATTGCTGCTCCAGAGCCAGTAGTTGCTCCAGAGCCAGTAGTTGCTCCAGAACCAGTAGTTGCTCCTGAGCCTAAGGTTGAAGCTCCTAAGGCTGCTACATCAAATTTGCAGTCGATTCTTAGTAAGTTCCAGACTGTTAAGTCGAATAAACCCGAGCCAATCGTACAGCCTGAGCCTGTAGTTGAGCCCCAACCAAGCATGCAGCCTGAGCCTGTTGTGGCTCCGGAACCAATAGTCGTGCCGATTATTGAGCCAGAACCAACGTATATCCCAGAGCCAGAACCAGCGTATATCCCAGAGCCGGAACCAGCGTATATCCCAGAGCCGGAACCAGTATATGTTCCTGAACCAGAGCCAGTTGTGACTCCTGAACCAGAGCCGGTATATACCCCTGAGCCTGAGGTTGAAAAGCCAAAGATGAGTGCTGATGACGAGCTGAATGCTTTCTTTGGTACGAGCGATAAAGCTGAAAAGGTAGCAGATATTTACGAACCTGTTGAGCCAGAAAACGTAGCTGAACCAGAGGTGGCAGATGAACCAGAGATGGCAGATGAGCCAGAGATGGCCGATGAGCCAGAGATGGCCGATGAACCTGAAGATACTAATGACGACGTATTCGAGTCAGAAAATACGAAGAAGTCAGGCGGTTTGAAATGGTTGTTTGCTTTAATTGCATGTTTGATAGGTTTGGCTGGTGGTTATCTGCTTGGTAGCTACTATCCATATACCAAACTAGTGGCTCCTGCTGAAGAGGCTACAGTGGTGAATGTGCAGAAAGTGGATGTCTCAAAAATTGAAGCTCCAGAGCCTAAGGCAGAAGAGGTTCCCGAAGAAGTTGCACCTGTAGAAGAGCCTGCTGCAGAACCTCAGAACAAGGAAGCAGAAGCAAAGGCTAAAGCTGAAGCCGCAGCCAAAGCAAAAGCCGAGGCTGATGCTAAGGCTGCCGCTGAAAAAGCTGCTTCTGAAGCTAAGGCCAAAGCAGAGGCCGATGCCAAGGCTAAAACTGCACAGAACAAGTATGATGCGATGGACGTAAGAGTTCGTCTTGGAGCCTATCGAATTGTTGGTACAGATAAGACTGTTAAGGTGAAAGAAGGTGAGAATCTTGTAAAGATTTCACGCCGTTATCTGGGACCTGATATGGAGTGCTATCTTGAGGTGTTCAACAATATCAAGGCTTCAACTCCATTGAAAGTTGGTCAGGAAATAAAGATTCCAAAATTGGAGTGGAAGAAGAAAAAGAAGGCTGCTACAGCCAACTAAATCTGCAAATAATGAAAAAGTTTCTTAAAACTTAGGTTTTGGGAAACTTTTTTAATATTATTTAGACAGATAAAGTGTGGCAAAGTCCTTTAAATAAAGTATTTTTGCAGTCAAATTTAGAAAACTTATAAAAAGATAATATTATGGCAGAAGCTATTGACATCCGTGAGTTGAATATCCGGATTGAACAACAAAGCGCATTTGTAACAAATCTTGTTAGTGGAATGGACCGCGTTATCGTAGGTCAGAAGCATTTGGTTGATTCACTTTTGATTGGTTTGTTGAGTGATGGACATATCCTGTTGGAAGGTGTTCCTGGTCTTGCCAAGACATTGGCTATCAAGACTCTTTCGCAGTTAATCGACTCAAAATATAGTCGTATTCAGTTTACCCCCGATCTTCTCCCAGCTGATGTGATTGGTACCATGATCTATTCGCAGAAGGAAGAGAAGTTCCAGGTTAAGATGGGCCCCGTATTCGCCAATTTCGTACTGGCCGATGAAATTAACCGTGCTCCAGCTAAGGTACAGAGTGCACTTCTTGAGGCCATGCAGGAAAAGCAGGTAACTATTGGTAGTCAGACATTCAGTTTGCCAAATCCATTCCTTGTAATGGCAACTCAGAACCCCATAGAGCAGGAGGGTACATATCCACTGCCAGAAGCACAGGTTGACCGTTTCATGCTGAAGGTGATTATCGATTATCCTTCGCTCGATGAGGAGAAGAAGATTATCCGCGAGAATATTACCGGTGAGATGCCTAAGGTTACTCCTGTAACTACTGCTGATGAGATTCTGAAAGCTCGCAGTGTGGTTCGTGAGGTGTATATCGATGAGAAGATAGAGCAGTATATCGCCGATATCGTGTTCGCTACACGTTATCCTGAGCGTTACGGTTTGAAGGACCTGAAAGATATGATCTCGTTCGGAGGTTCTCCTCGTGCCAGCATCAATCTGGCTAAGGCTGCTCGCGCTTATGCATTTATCAAGCGTCGCGGATACGTTGTTCCTGAGGATGTGCGTGCTGTGGCTCACGATGTATTGCGCCATCGTATCGGACTTACTTACGAGGCAGAAGCAAGTAATATCACTAGCGAAGTAATAATTTCTAAGATTATCAATAAGGTAGAAGTACCCTGATAATTCTTGGCAAAGCCAAGCGGACATTTGATAATTGATAATTGATAATTGAGAATTGAAGTTGGAAACATCTGAAATTATAAAGAAAGTCCGAAAGATCGAGATCAAAACCCGTGGGTTGAGCTCGAACATCTTTGCTGGCCAATACCATTCTGCTTTTAAGGGTAGGGGTATGGCCTTTAGTGAGGTGCGCGAGTATCAGTACGGTGATGATGTTCGTGATATCGACTGGAATGTGACTGCTCGTTTCCATCGTCCTTATGTGAAGGTGTTCGAAGAAGAGCGTGAGATGACGGTTATGCTGTTAATCGACGTCAGCGGATCGCTCGATTTCGGAACCCAGAAGCAGATGAAGCGCGATATGGTGACAGAGATTGCTGCCACGCTCGCTTTTAGTGCTATTCAGAACAACGATAAGATAGGTGTGATATTCTTCTCGGATAAAATAGAGAAATACATCCCGCCCAAGAAGGGCCGTAAGCATATTCTTTATATCATCCGCGAGATGCTCGACTTCCAGCCAGAGTCAACCCGCACGGATGTCAAACAGGCCATCGAATTCTTGTCGAGTGTACAGAAACGTCGCACTACTGCCTTTATCCTAAGCGACTTCTATGTTCGTGGTGATTTCCTGCAGTCGTTGCAGATTGCTAACCGCAAGCACGATGTTGTGGCTATTCAGGTTTACGACCAGCGTGCGCGTGAGCTGCCTGATGTAGGATTGATGAAGGTGGTAGATGCTGAAACGGGCTACGAGCAGTATGTTGATACAAGTTCCAAAAAACTGCGCCAGGCTTATAATAAGTATTGGCTTACACGTCAGGCACAGTTGCAGGATACTTTTAATAAGAGTAATGTTGACAGTGTGAGCATAGCCACCAATGAGGACTTTGTGAAATCACTGCTGCTGCTATTTAAAAAGCGTAACTAATGAAAAGAATATTTCTTCTTATATCGCTGATTGCTAATACTTTGCTGATATCGGCGCAAGTATCTGTAGAGGCTGAGATTGACTCGATTCAGATCTTTGTCGGTCAGCAGACTCATCTCAAGTTGACGACAACTGTTCAGCCTTCTGCAAAGGTTGAATTTCCTCAGTTCCAGCCCACTCAGATGATTACACCTGGTGTTGAGGTGTTAGCTTGTCAGGAGGAGAAAAAGGATGCAGGTGATGGATTCGAAGCACGTTCGATGGTTTATACGCTAACATCGTTCGATGATACGCTCTACTATCTGCCTCCTATGACTGTTAAGGTTGATGGCAAGCAGTATAAGAGTAAGAGTCTGGCTCTGAAGGTGCTAACAATCGATGTTGATACAACAAAGGTTGACCAGTTCTTCGGACCGAAGGATGTGCAAGATAATCCGTTCCTGTGGAGTGAGTGGAGCTTACCTTTCTGGCTCAGTGTGCTGATGCTGGCATTGATAGCTTTGGGCTATTACCTGTATCTGCGTCTGCGCGACAACAAGCCTATTATCACTCATATCCGTATAGTCAAGCGCTTGTTGCCTCACCAAAAAGCTATGCAGGAGATTGAGCAGATTAAGGCCGACAAGATGGTGACATCGGAGAACTCAAAAGAGTACTATACTAAACTTACCGATACCTTGCGTAAGTATATTGAGGAGCGATATGGATTCAATGCGATGGAGATGACTAGTAGCGAGATTATCGAGCGACTCACTGCAACGCAAGATCAGAAGGCTCTGGATGAGCTTCGTGAGTTGTTCACCACAGCCGATTTGGTGAAGTTTGCCAAATATTCTACACTGATCAACGAGAACGATAAGAATCTTGTTAGCGCTATTGACTTTATCAATCAGACCAAGCTGGAGAACCAGCCTGTAGAAGAAACGGTAAAACCACAACTGTCGGCCGAAGATCAGCGTTCACAGAAGTCACGCCGAGTGCTTAAGACCATCATCACTGTTATCTGTGTGATGTGTGCAGGCTTGTTCGGCTATGTGGTTTACACCCTTTATCTGTTATTGAATTAAATAAGAACAAATGGAATTTGCCAATAAAGAATATCTGCTATTGCTTCTGCTCATCATACCTTATTTAATATGGTATGTGATGTACAGAAAGAAAACCGAGCCAACGCTGCGGATGAGCGATACTTTTGCCTTCCGTTATGCGCCTAGAAGCTGGAAGGTAGCACTTATGCCGCTTTCTATGCTGCTCAGACTGTTGGTTTTTGTGATGATTGTATTGGTGATGGCTCGCCCTCAGACACAGAACTCGTGGGATAGCAAAACAGTAGAAGGTATCGACATCATGCTTTCTATGGACGTATCTACCAGTATGCTTGCTGAGGATCTTCGTCCTAATCGTATAGAAGCTGCCAAGCAGGTTGCCAGTGAGTTTATCATCGGTCGCCCCAATGATAATATCGGATTAGTCATCTTTGCTGGCGAATCGTTTACCCAGTGCCCAATGACAACCGATCATGCCTCGCTGCTGAACCTTCTGCAGAATGTGCGTACCGATATTGCTGCACGCGGACTGATTGAGGATGGAACAGCGATTGGTATGGGACTGGCTAATGCCGTAAGCCGACTTAAGGATTCTAAGGCTAAGAGCAAGGTGGTGATTCTGCTTACCGATGGTAGTAACAACCGTGGCGACATCTCACCATCAACAGCTGCCGAGATTGCTAAGAGCTTGGGCATACGTGTCTATACTATTGGTGTGGGTACCAACAAGATTGCTCCTTATCCAATGCCTGTGGCTGGTGGAGTGCAGTATGTTAACATTCCTGTAGAGATTGACACTAAGACACTCAGCGAGATTGCCAGCGTTACCGAGGGCGATTTCTATCGCGCTACTAACACCAAGGAACTTCGTAACATCTATAAGGAAATCGACCAGCTTGAAAAGAGCAAACTGAATGTCAAGACATTCTCTAAGCGCTATGAGGCCTATCAGCCTTTCGCACTTGTGGCTGTTTTGGCTCTTCTGCTCGAAATTCTGCTGCGTATAACTATATTTAGGAGGATACCATAATATGTTTAGATTTGCAGACCCTATATATCTCTATCTTTTGGCGCTGATACCTGTATTGGCGCTCATCCGATTCCTGACGTATCGCAACCAGAAGAAACGTCTGCGCAAGTTTGGTGATCCCAAACTTCTGCGCCAGCTGATGCCCGATGTGTCGCGATTCCGTCCGTCGGTAAAATTCTGGATTCTTCAGGGCGCGCTGGCCTTGTTGATTGTCATGTTGGCCCGTCCGCAGTTCGGAACCAAGATTAATAATGAGCAGCGAGTAGGTATTGAGACCATTATCGCTATGGATATCAGTAACTCAATGCTTGCAGAGGATATTACGCCAAGCCGATTGCAGCGCAGTAAGATGATGGTAGAGAATCTGGTTGATCACTTTACTAACGATAAGATCGGTCTTATCGTGTTTGCAGGCGATGCCTTTGTGCAGCTGCCTATCACCAGTGATTACGTTTCGGCCAAAATGTTCCTTTCAAGTATCGACCCTTCGATGATGGCTACACAAGGCACAGATATAGCACGAGCTATCGATATGGCCACCCATAGCTTCACACAAGAGGAGGGTATTGGCAAGGCTATCATTGTTATCACTGATGGTGAGGACCACGAGGGTGGGGCACTTGAGGCTGCAAAAGCTGCTAAGGATGCAGGCATGCGTGTTTATGTGCTTGGCGTTGGTTCAACCAAGGGTTCGCCAATTCCCATTCCCGGTACAGGTGATTACATGAAAGATAATACGGGCAATACTGTGATGTCGGCACTTAATGAGGAAATGTGTCGTCAGGTAGCTCAGGCTGGTGGTGGAGCCTATATTCATGTCGAGAATAATAGCGCTGCTCAAGATCAACTTGATAATGAGCTCGATAAGTTGTCGAAGAAGGAAACAACAAGTACCGTATACAGTGAGTTCGATGAGCAGTTCCAGGCAGTTGCCATTCTGGCTCTGTTGCTACTGATTCTTGAGATCTGTATCTTCGATCGCCGCAATCCCTTGCTTCGACGTCTTTCTCTGTTCGGCTCAAAGAAAAAGGCTGCGGCTACCGTAGCTCTACTACTCTTTGCACTTGCAGCTGGTGCTCAAACCGATCGCCAGTATATACGTGAGGGAAACAAGCAGTTCCGTATCGGTGACTATGCCAAGGCTGAGGTCTCGTATCGCAAGGCTGTTGAGAAGAATCCCAAGAATCCTCAGGCAGCATTCAATCTTGGTAATGCTCTGATGGCACAGAAGAAGGATTCTGCTGCTGTCCAGCAGTTCGAACAGTCTGCACGTATGGAGACTAATCCTCTGCGTAAATCAGCTGCCTATCATAATATGGGTGTGATTTGTCAAACCCACAAGATGTATGATGATGCCATTGAGGCGTATAAGAATTCGCTCCGTTTGAATCCTAACGACGACGAGACGCGTTATAATCTGGTTCTATGCAAGCATCTTAAGAAGAAGCAGGACGATAAGCAGAAGCAGAATCAGCAGAACAAGGATGACAAGCAGAATAAGGACGATAAAAAGGACGATCAGAAAGATCAGAAACAAGATAAGAAAGACGACAAGCAGCAGGAGCAGCAACAGAAACCTCAGATGAGTAAGGATAATGCAGAACAGCTCTTGAATGCTGCCATCCAGAATGAGAAGATGACTCAGGACAAGATGAAGAAACAGCAGCAACAGCCGCAGCGTCGTAATGTATTAAAGAATTGGTAATGAAACGAATAGCGATATTATTAATGATGGTTATGACCACGGCTTTTGCTGTGGCGCAAACTCTTACCGCATCTGCTCCATCGCGCGTGTCGGTGGGTGAGCAGTTCCGATTATCGTATACCGTGAACACTCAGAACGTATCTGACTTCCGAGCTGGCAATATTCCTTCTGAGCTTGAGGTGCTTATAGGCCCCAATCGTTCTATGCAGTCAAGCTATCAGATGATTAACGGACACACCAGTCAGTCGTCGTCTATTACCTATACTTATATAGTAGCAGCTACTAAGGGCGGTTCATATACCATTCCAGCAGCTCATGTTGTGGTTGACGGCAAGAAAATTGCGTCTAATGCGCTGACTATCAAGGTTATTGGATCTACTGGCTCTAACTCTCGTCCGTATAACGACGATGAGGGTGAGGAGGTTCGCGAGATGGGAAGCCGTATTTCTGGCAGCGATCTGTTTATTAAGGTTAGTGCCAACAAAAAGCGTGTTTACGAACAGGAGCCTATTCTCCTTACATATAAGGTTTATACGCTTGTACAGCTGTCGCAACTTCGTGGCGATATGCCTGACCTTAAGAGTTTTTATACTCAGGAGGTAGACCTGCCACAGCAGAAGTCGTTCTCGCTCGAAACAGTTAATGGTCGCCCATATCGAACCTGCACTTGGAGCCAGTATGTAATGTTTCCTCAAACTACTGGTAAACTGCAGATTCCTGCCATCACCTTCGAGGGAGTTGTCATTCAGCAGAATCGCAATGTCGACCCATTCGAGGCTTTCTTTAATGGTGGCTCAGGCTACGTAGAGGTTAAGAAAAAAATAGAGGCTCCTGGCATCGAGATTCATGTTGATCCTCTGCCACAGCGCCCTGCCACATTCTCTGGTGGAGTAGGTAAGTTCAATATCTCAGCTCAGCTCGATAAGACCGAGACTAAGGCCAATGACCCAATCACCTTGCGTATCATCGTAAGTGGTACAGGTAACCTTAAGCTCATCAAACAGCCAATAATCAACCTGCCAAAGGATTTTGATAAGTACGAGCCAAAGGTTACTGAGCAGACTAAGCTTACAACTGCTGGTATCGAGGGTTCTAAGATTTACGATGTACTGATAGTGCCTCGTCATCAAGGCAAATACGAAATTCCTCCTGTAGAGTTTACATACTTTGATACCAGTACCAAGCGCTATCAAACAGTTAAGACGGAAGCCTTCCAACTTGATGTAGCCAAGGGAACGGGTGCTTCTTCGGTAAGCGATTTCTCTGGTCAGGAAGATCTGCAGGAACTTAATAAGGATATCCGATATATCAAGACAGGCGATGTCAACCAGCATCTGACGGGTGATTTCTTCTTTGGCTCTACTACCTATTGGATTTCAATTGCCGTCTTAGTCTTGGTGTTTATCACTTTGTTTGTCATCTTCCGTCAGCGTGCCATCGATAATGCCAACGTCGCAGCTATGCGTGGCAAGAAGGCCAATAAGGTTGCAACCAAGCGACTGAAGCTGGCTGCGCGTCTGATGACAGAAAACAAACCTGGCGAATTCTATGATGAGGTGCTGCGTGCTCTGTGGGGATATGTGGGTGATAAGTTGAATATTCCTGTTGCTCAACTATCTCACGATAATATAAGTTACAAACTTGCCGAGCGTGGTGTTCATCAGTCTATCATCGATAAGTTCATCGGAGCCCTCGATGAGTGTGAATTCGAACGTTATGCTCCTGGCGATCCAAAGGGAAATATGAGTAAGGTTTACGATAAGGCTATGCTTGCCATCGAGAAGATTGAAGAGGTAATGAAGAAGGGGAAAAAGGTAGCCGCTACTTTGGTATTGTTACTGCTGTTGGTACCAATGACTGGTCAGGCTGCTACTAAGGCAGAGGGCGATAGCGCTTATGTAAATAGCAATTATCAGGAGGCCATCAAGATTTACGAGTCATTGCTCAAACAAGGCGAATCGGCCGAACTCTATTATAATCTTGGTAATGCCTATTATCGTACAGAGAATATCACACGCGCCGTTCTTAACTATGAACGTGCGCTGCTGCTCTCACCAGGTGATGGCGACATTCGCTTCAACCTGCAGATTGCCCGTAGCAAGACCATCGATAAGATTGTTCCTGAATCAGAGATGTTCTTTGTTACTTGGTATCGCTCTCTGGTCAATATGATGAGTGTTGATGGCTGGGGGCGTTTGGCTCTTGTTTCATTGGCTCTGGTCATTGTGCTGTTCCTTGTCTACCTTTTCTCTGCCCGTGTGTGGTTGCAGAAGGTAGGTTTCTTTGGTGGAGGCGCATTATTGCTGGTCTTTGTTCTTAGCAATTTCTTTGCTTGGCAGCAGCGTCATCAATTGCTTTATCGTCAGGGAGCCATTGTGGTTGCTCCATCGGTAACAGTTAAGAGCACTCCAGCCCAGAATGGTACCGACTTGTTTATCCTCCACGAGGGCACAAAGGTTGTCATCACCGATGGCTCGATGAAGAACTGGCGTGAGATTCGTCTTGCTGATGGTAAGAAAGGCTGGATTGAGAGTAAGAAGATAGAGTTGATATGATATTAGAGGTATTACAGGATTTCGATCGTCAGCTTCTTTTGGCTGTAAACGGCAGCGATTCGCTGTATCTCGACCGAGTTGTGCGTACACTTACCCATGGTGCTACATGGATTCCTCTATATTTGTCGATGTTCTATTTGGTCCTAAAGAATAACGATAACTTCCGTAGATTGCTATTCCTGTTAGGTGGAGTAGCACTTTGCTATCTGCTTTCAGGTGCTATAGATGATGGTATCGTGAAACCCCTTGTGGCTCGTTGGCGTCCAACCCACGATCCACAGATTGGTACACTTGTCGACGTTGTCGACGGCTATCGTGGTGGCAACTACGGATTCTTCTCAGCTCATGCGTGCAACACCATGAGCATAGCTACATATTTTTGCTGGATTGTGCGCAGTCGCAGGTTCTCTATCATGCTTGTAATATGGTCGCTTGTAAACTGCTGGACCCGTCTTTATCTTGGTGTCCATTTCCCTGGCGACATCCTTGTTGGTCTCATCTGGGGTGTAACCGTAGGCACAGGCGTCTATTTCCTTTATAGTAGATTAACCCGTGGTATGTATATGCCTCGTAATCTGAATCCTGTGCAGTATACCAGTACATGCTACCGCCGTTGGGATTGCAACTGGCCAATAGCAATTTTTGTTTTCACATTAGCAATTATATATATTAAAGCTTGTATAATATGATATCTAATCCACGACACATTCGTATCAGCGATTATAACTATCCGCTGCCCGATGAGCGTATCGCAAAATTCCCTATAGCCCAGCGCGATCATTCCAAACTTCTTGTTTATCGCAAGGGGGAGGTTAGTCAAGATGTTTTCTATAATATACCCGAATATCTGCCCAAGGGTGCACTCATGGTGTTTAATAATACCAAAGTAATCCAGGCGCGCATGCATTTCCGCAAAGATACAGGTGCTCTTATTGAGGTGTTTCTGCTTGAGCCGGCCTGTCCTTCGGATTATGAGTTGATGTTTCAGACAACCGAGAATTGCTCTTGGTATTGTCTTGTAGGCAACCTCAAGAAGTGGAAAGAAGGACCCCTTACAAGAGAGATAAAGATTAAGGATTCTGATGTTAAGGTAACAGCTACCCGTGGACCGATTCACGGCACTAGTCATCGTATAGATTTTACCTGGACTGGAGGATTCTCATTTGCCGAAATCATTGATGCAATGGGTGAACTGCCTATTCCGCCATATCTTAATCGTGAGACACAGGAGAGCGACAAAACTACCTACCAGACTGTATACAGTAAGATAAAAGGTAGTGTAGCAGCGCCTACAGCCGGTCTGCATTTCACGCCAGAAGTTCTGGCTGCTGTTGATGCTCATGGTGTCGAGCGTGAGGAACTCACACTTCATGTAGGTGCTGGAACATTCAAGCCCGTAAAGAGCGAAGAGATAGAGGGGCACGAGATGCATACTGAGTATGTTTCTGTTCGTCGTGATACCATCCGCAAGCTTATTGCTCACGATGGCTGCGCTATAGCCGTTGGTACCACTAGTGTTCGAACGCTTGAGAGCCTTTATTATATGGGCCTGAAAGTGATTAAGAATCCTGATGCCTCAGAAGATGAATTACATGTTAACCAGTGGGAACCTTACGATACTGAAACCAGCGTTAGCACAGTTGAATCGCTAACTGCTCTTGGTGCCTGGATGGATGCTCACGGTTTGGAGGTTCTTCACAGTAGCACACAGATTATCATTGCCCCAGGCTACGAGTATCACATCGTCAAGATGCTGGTAACAAACTTCCATCAGCCTCAGTCTACACTGCTGCTATTGGTAAGTGCTTTCGTTAAAGGCGATTGGCATAAGATATATGATTATGCTCTGGCAAACGATTTCCGTTTCCTGAGCTATGGCGATTCCTCATTATTGATTCCTTAGGATTGACTTGTACCATAGGAGTTTATTCGTGAAAATACTATTATGGAGAATTTTGAAGAGATATTGCATAAGGATTTACACCAGTTCCTGCAGTCAATGAACGAGGTTGATGAACGTCTGCCTGAGTGTCCCGATGTTGAAGACAAATGGGAGGAGATAGCTAAAGCTTATATCCCTGATGGCATCCGCGAGTTTCAGAACTTCCCTTCGGCCTCACTGGGCTGGATGATGTATATTGGCATGGCCATAGCTAAGATGTGGGACACGGAATGGGACATCTATTCCAAGATCGACGACCTCTATGCCTACATGCGAGACAAGAGGGGCTACGATTCAATGGACGAATATATCCGTGAAGATGTACTTTTGCTGCAAGGTGCTGACTACACCGCTTTGGAGAAGTTGACTGGCGAGTGTGCCTCACGGGTATATAATGCTCTGATGCACCAGCGTATAGAGCCTGGAACCAAGGAGGCTTTCGATGCCTACGTTTCGTGCCTGCATCAACTCTACCTATTTGGAGCCGCTATGCAGTTGAATAGAATGGGTTATCACATGACTAGAATAAATTGATGAACGACTATATTACTATGCTCGGTACAGGCAATGCACATGCCACCCAATGCTACAACACATGCTTCACGCTTCATAGCGAGAAGGGTGTGCTGCTTGTAGATGCCGGTGGAGGTAATGGTATTCTTACCCAACTGGAGAAGGCTGGAATCAGACGTGAGGACGTTAGTGACCTCTTTGTTACCCATGCTCACACGGACCATCTGCTGGGTTGTATCTGGGTGATACGCATGGCACTGGAGGACGGAAAAAGTCTGCGTGTATGGAGTCATGCGAAAGTATTTTCAGCCCTACGAAAAACATCATAGCACGGTGCTCGATGCCGCACGGTTGGCAGAGGAACTGGGGGGCAAGAATCTTATCCTCTATCATACAGAAGATCAGACACTCGACACTCGTAAGCAAAGGTACAAGGCCGAGGCAGAGACTGTATTTAGTGGTCACGTCTTTGTACCTGATGATTTAGAAAGAATAACTTTATAAATTTCAACTCAGACAATTGAACATGTCTAAAGACAAGAATTCAGAATATGAAATAACTAGGCTCATGGACAGAAGAGATTTCATCAAGAAAGCAACGATTGCAGCGGCTGGAGCAGCTGTTGTATCACCCGTGTCTGCCATGCTACATTCGACAGCAGCTGGCAAGACTCCCAAAGTATTGTTAGTTAACGGCAGCCCGCGAACCGACGGCAACACGTTCTGTTGTCTGAAGGAGATTGAAGCGACGCTGCAGAAACACGGTGTGGAGTCGGAGATAGTTCAGATTGGCCGTAAGCCTGTCCGCATGTGTATCAACTGCGGCGGCTGCCATCAGAACGGCGGTAATGGATGCGTTTTCGACGACGATATGTGCAGCGTAATTACTGAAAAAATGAAAGAATCGGATGCGCTCATCGTCGGTACGCCCGTCTATTACGGTCAGCCGAACGGCGGCATCCTCTCGCTGATGCAGCGGCTTTTTTACTCGGCGGGTCATCTGGTGCAGAACAAGCCCGCAGCCGCTTTGGCCATCTGCCGTCGTGGCGGTGCCACGGCCACGCTCCAGACCATGAACATGATGTTCGAGATGATGAACATGCCCGTGGTGACCTCGCAGTACTGGAACATTGCTTACGGTGCTGGCAAGGGCGAGGTGAAACTCGACACCGAGGGCATGCAGACCATGCGCACTTTAGCCACAAACATGGCTTTCCTGCTTCAGAAGATACATGCCGATGGTAATCCTGCACCACAGCGTGACGAAAGGCCGGCATTCATGAATTTTATCAGATAATACATCACACTTGCATTCAGTTGGGAAAGACTGTTGGTAAAAAAAATGAAAGATAGAATAGCATTTGTTGATTACATCCGTGTGATTGCCTGCCTGTTGGTAATGGTAGTACACGCCAGTGAACAGTTTTATAACATGGGACCAATATCCCAGGTAGTTAATGAGGACAACCGTTTTTGGGTGTCTTTCTATGACGGCTTTTTCGGGCGCATATCCGTGCCTCTGTTTATGATTGTCTCAGCCTTCCTGCTGGTGCCGATGAAGACGGGGATGACGATGAGCCAATTCTATCATCGTCGTTTCCTGCGCATCCTGCCACCCTTTATTTGTTTCTTGGTGCTGTATGCCGTATTGCCAGCCACTTGGGGCGGATTGACGTGGGATGATGCTATTGAGCAACTGAAGATGATACCCTTCAACTTCCCGCTATGGGGCGGTCATCTGTGGTTCATGTATCCTCTCATCAGTATCTACCTCATCATCCCCGTAGTGTCGCCTTGGCTTGAGAAGGCTGGCGCAAAAGACGAACTGATATTCCTCGGCATCTTTGCCTTCTCCACACTCATCCCTTGGTTGCATCGCTTTGTGTCGCCCGAACTTTGGGGTGAATGTTTCTGGAACCAGTATTCTGCCCTGTGGTACTGCTCTGGTTATTTAGGCTATCTCGTATTGGCTCACTATATCCGTGTGCACATGAAGTGGAGTCAGCAGAAGAAGTTGACCGTTGGGGCAATCTGCTTCGCAGTAGGCGGTCTGTTTACCGCATGGAGCTTCTGGTGGAAGGCCGTGCCCGGTGTGCAGATGGAGACACCGATGATGGAATGGTCGTGGGAGTTCTGTACGCCCAATGTGTTGCTTGCCACCTTTGGTTCCTTCCTGCTGTTCAGTTGCATCCAGAAGGCTCCCCGATGGATCAACAGCCTTGCCAAACTCACCTTTGGCATGTATCTGATGCATATTTTCTTCCTGACTTTTATCGCAGAATGGATCATCAACGGCGATGTGGCCACCCCTATACTGCCCGTATGGCTTGCCATTCCCATTATCGGACTGCTCACGTTCCTATGTTGTGCAGTAACAACGAAACTCATCTCGCAGATTCCTGGCAGTAAATATATAATAGGTTAATTATATAGAAGCATAAAATCTCAATACTGTACAATTTTTGAGCATTTTGTTTTAAAAGACATACAATTTTATAGCAATCACTCAGCAAATATCTGCACCGGACCTTTCAGTCCATTGGCTATTCGCCCTGAGTTCGCAATCGAGGAGAATGTGGCATCGCCCTCACGACCACGTAGAACCTTCGTATTATAATCGGATGCCTTCACGCGGATTTCAATAGCATTCTCACCACTTTGTACATAGTCTGTAATGTCGAACCTGAACGGTTTCCAGCTACGTTTTCCAACAGCCTTTCCGTTGATATACACTTCTGCTGTGTAGTAGACATCTCCTAAATCGAGCACATACTTTGTGGCGGTCTTTTCCAGTGAGAATCGGGTGGTGTAAACAGATTCACCGCAGGAGTCGGCCAGCTGCGGAATATTCCGCCAGTCTGCCAGTTGAGCGTCGCGGATGACTTGTTCTCCAAGTTGCAGCGCCCATTGTCCCCATTCAATGGTCTTGGAATCCTTGGTGGTAGACGGAGTAGGCTGGGGAGCCCTCGCTTCCTGAATGGGGGAATTAGTGATATAAAGGAAGCGAGTTGAAAGCGGAGGAAGCATGCCTTTGATTTCACCGGAAGATGTTCTATCGACAGTTGTCACACTCCCGTCTTCAGCATCGAACCAGTAGGCATAGGGAGCAGCGACGGCCTGAATGATGATTTCCTTCCAACGGTTATCTACGTTCCAATAGAGTTGAACCAGTTCATTGTCAGAAATTCGACGACGGGCTGTCCTGACCCGTTCTCCTCCAGCCAACGTTGTCAGAGGGGTTGAAACCACCCAATTGTGAATGCTGTTGCAGACATGTTTCCCAGACGCCACTTTCTTCATCAGCTTAGCTGTTTCTTTATCGTTCTTCGCATAATCCTTGAAGGAAGGCTGTTTGACTGGCAGGTCACCAATAATCAGCAGATTAGCAGTAGATTGCTGCTGGAGGTTCTGGGCTGTTTGCATTTGAATCCAAGGAAGATTAAACAGAACAAGTCCCCCGTAGCTGTTGCCACGGATATGCAAGCGTCCGTCAGAAGTTGCCGTCATCTCCTGCAGGGATTCGTCATTGACCCATGACCAGGTGAGTCCGCGTCTTTCTAATTCGTTCAATATAGGCCATACGGCGTTCAGCCATTTGCTTACAGCATCTTCCGATACTTTCTGCTCGTTGTCAGCCCCAGGTTCTGTCTCTGGAAGCATTCCGTAATAGAGGATTTCCTCTGGATTCTTAACACTGCTGCTGTATTCCAAGAACGGATAATATACCAGGATGTCGGCTTCGGCCTTTCCTTTGCGCATCAAGTACTGAGCACGCTGTACATATTGATTCACATCTGCCAGTTCGTTCCAGAAGACGTTTTCTTCATATAGGTCAGATGAGAAATTAACTCCAATCATGGAATTATAGAAGGGTTGCCAGGGAATGCCCCCAACTTCATATTTGTAAGGGGAACCATGCCAGATAATCTGATTGACACCGCTGGAAAGGAGTTTGTCGGCAGTGGAACGTAATTTTTGGGGCGTAACCATCAAGGCTCGGTTGATATGGACTCCGGATTCAGCGCTGACAAGTGGTTTGTTGTACAACATAGCCCCAGAGGAAATCATTTTTAAACCTCCTTCACTACCGCCACCAAAGATCATATTTTCTGTTTCTGGAATATCCGCATCCCCTGCAGCCCCCATATAGTCCATAGGAAGACCGTATGGTTGAGTCTTATGCAGCAAGCCGCGCTCTTTTGTCCAGTGGGAAGAACCTTTGAGCAGATGCATTCTTACTAAATCGCTTACGGTTAAATCATAATCGTAACGGAGACGGGTGTCCACATCGCCAAAACTGAATTCAGCATAGTTTTTCCCCGGGTCATACATGTTGTTATAACCATACCAGATGTTGGCTGGCATCCAGGGTAACGGATCATATCCTCGGTTATGCAGGAATAAATCTCTGAAATCGGCCGTTATGTGACGATCAACCTTGAACTCATAGCTGTCGTTGAAGATAGAACGGAAAGGTTTTCCGTAGAAGGGAGTTAGACCTGAACGTGCTCCGAAGTAATGATCGTAGGTCTTCTGGACTACAATAGAGTCGAAATGGTCAATCACTTTACCGCCGTCAGGTCGTGCGGTAATCATATTAATTTCCTGTGATGGAACTGACCAGAGGGCAATCAGACTTCTCTGCCATCCTTTCTCTACTTTTGCTGGTGAGAAGGTGACCGTCGTATCGGTATGGGGGAGTTCTTTCACATCTTTAATCTGCCAAGGACCATTTTCGTTTTCCTTTACCTCCGCTTCCAACAGCCCTATCAAGGTGGCAAATTTGCTGTCCTTTCTCTTAGAACGGGGAATGGCGACGGTGCCTCCTGTTTCTGGAATAATGGTCAAGCCAAATTGCAGTGAACGATTCTCTTCGGCTTCAGTAATGACGGGCGAAGCTGCAGGCCACCCGCTGCCGTTGGTCATATCTACGGTCATGCCAAGTTTGGCGGCTGTTGCCATCACGGTAGAAAGATGCTCGTAATAAGCATCCGAATCGAAACTCATGATAGCTCCGACTCTTTCTTCCGGCATAGGAACAACCAAGGCAAAAGGCTGAATTTCCACGCCACCGATATGGTTAGAAGCGAACAGCTCCAGCTCTCTCTTGAGTTCCGTGTTGTCTACGTCATTTCCTGGCCACCACCAGCGCACCGAAGGGGCATATTTCAGATCAGGATTCAAGAACTGGCTTGCCTGAAAACTTCCCTTTTCTTCTTTACGTGCTGGGAGATTCAGCGCCTTCAACAAGGAGTCATTCCACTGCCCAGTCTGTTCGTCAAAGGCCTGGAAGATATCACGGTGGTAAGTCCAGTAGTGTGAACTCATCCCATACTGCTCAATAAGACTGCGGATGAAAGCTACGTAACGAGCACGGGATGCATCATCGGCATTGGCGCAAACACCATATTCTCCGATGCAGACTGGGCGTCCTGTACGCTGGCTCCAACGGGCAAGGAAAGAAAAATCATGTTCTATTGGAGATTTGTCGGCCTCTGTTCCCATCCAAGGAATGTCGTGCAGATTCCCTGCCATAGCATATGAGAGTCCTTGATGGGTAAACGTCTGTGGCAAATAATAATGTGCATCCACAATCATATTCCAGTCGTCGGGAAATTCCAATAGGCCGATAGTCCAGTGTTGCCCCAGACTAGGGGTGCCAACCAGAATAGTCTTTCCAGAGTTCTGCTCACGGATAATCCGAGTAACCCTTGCCACCACTCTATTCCACAGAGCAGGAGCTAATGCAAGACTTGGTTCGTTCATCAATTCAAAAAAGACATTCTGGTCAGGATAATCTTTATAATGAGCTGAAATCTGGTTCCATATACTACAAAGCCGCTCAATGTTGGGCTCTGTTTCCAAATCCTGAGGACCAAGATTAAATGACAGACCGGGATAGTAGTGATTATCTAAAATGACAGCTAAGTCATTTTGCAGGCATTCTTTCACGATGTTATCCACAGCCTTGAAGAAATCTGGATCAATGGTATAAGGAGCCTCTTTGGAAACATGGTCGGCCCAGCGGATGGGAATGCGTATGCTTTGGAAACCTGCATCGGCAATACATTTGATGCTTCCAGCTTTTAAAGGAGTGTCGTTGGAGTTGCCATCCAGTACAGCATTGAGATTGATTCCTACTCCCAAACGCCTGTTGCGTTCAAAGGCTATATATGCTTTTGCTGGAACCTGAACAGGAGCAGTAACTTTGTCTATGACCGCTTTGTCGCGTGAGAGGATCAGGTGTGTTGCAGCAGGATTCCCTTCACCGTCGGCAAAGGATTGAAGAGGCTTGACTTGCCCTGCAGCGCCAAAGACTAATAACAGTTCCAATGTTCCATCCTTGATTGTATAGAGCCCTTCGCCCGCCATCCCTGGTCCGGCTTCAGAGACAATAATCCTGCCATTACCTGGTAGTGAATAGTTACAAGTCATATTCATAGAAGAAAATGACTCTGCTGCCAACTGGAGTTTGTCAGTGAAAGACACGGTTACAGGAGACCCACAATAGAGTCCATACCAGACGCCGGAAAGTCTTTCCGTAGAAAAAACATAGGAGCTAAACAGTAAGCACGTCAGAAAATAATAGAATCTTTTCATAGTTGTTTTATTTTTGTCCCGTTGCTTGTTTGTATTCTAAAAGCCGTAGTTGCATATCCGCATAGGCATCTGTACGGCGGTCGAGAGATTGCTGATAGAGCATCTGAGCTTCGAGTAAGAGGCGCAGGTTTTCCTCAGACTGTTCGATACTATGCTGAGCCAGGAGTAATTGTTGATACGACTCTTCCAACCCATTCCAGGCATTTTGCATACGGATCTGCAGCTGTTGGGCATTATCCTCTAACTGTTCTACTGCCTTCTGGTGCTCTATCTTGCGGCGCTTGATGGTATGAGAACCGCCCCACCAGTCGGAGATGGGCACACTAACGGTAGCAAACACCATCCCGAACGAGTGATTATTATCAAGCATATTGTGGTAATTATAGCCTGCGCCGACAGCAACTGATGGCAGGTTCTGACCAACTGCCAGTTTCTTTTGTAAATTAGCAGCTTCCACCTGTTTGTCAAGCAGCTGATATTCTGCAGTTCCCAATAGTGCCTGACGATGGTCTTGTTTGGAAACCAGTGGTGAAGTAACGTCGGACTGATAAGATATGACGAATGATGTATCTCGCAGGCCACAATACTGCGACAACAACAGACGGACAATGGAGATGCCGTTATTCAGTTTCAGTCGCTGACTTTGTATGTCGTTCTGACGTAGCTGTACCTGCAGCAAGTCGTTGGGCATGATCAAACCAGCACGCACAGCCACATCTACATCTTTGTGAATACCAGCCAACAGGGTATCTACAGCCTCAATGGTTTTCATCTTCTCCTGCATCGAGGCCAACTGCCAGAAATATTGTTCAGCAGTCTTCTCCACTTCGTTTTCCGACAACTGCAACTGCAAGCGACTCACGTCCTCACCAACTTTAGCGAGTTTATTGCCGTTGATAATCTGACCACCGGCAAAGACGGGCTGTAGAGCCGTGAGCGAGCCGATGGTGCCGTTCTTCATCATCGAGATGCTGATGGGGTTACCTAAGGCAGCCAATGCCTCTGGAGGTAACGACTGAGCCAAGGCCGCCCCCAACTCGGGCGAAATACCCGCTGAAGGGTTGATAGTGGTTTGTGCCATACCTTTATTGGCATTGAACCAAAGACCAGTACCACTCACACTGGGGAAATACTTGGTAAATGCCTCCTTGCGTTGCTGTCGGGCTGCATCGATGTTGTATTTGGCACTGCGGATAGCGATATTGTTATGCAGGGCAGAATCCTTTATCTGCTCCAATGTGTAGATCTGCTGGGCAGATAAAGGTAAAAAGGTAAAAAGGTAGAAAAGTAAAACACTCAATACCTTAGCATTCTGTCTTGTTTCGATTTGATTCTTCTGTCTCATATTTTTTTTACCTTTTTACTTTTCAAACTGACTTTCCAATAAATAACGGGGAGCATAGTAACCACCATGATAAGTGAGCCGATACCACCTGCGAAGATGGTGACACCAACTGGCATCCAGAATGAACTCTGTGCAATAATCATCGGCACCACACCAACGGCAGTGGTGGCTGTGGTGAGGAATATAGGCACCATACGTCGCTTGCCAGCTTCGTAAGCAGCCTGACGGACGGCATTGTTATATCCCTGGCGGTCCACAGTCCAATTACCATGCTCTGCCACATATTTCTTAATCAGGTCGATGGCATGCTCAAAGATGAGGATCTCGTTACGCATAATCATTCCCATCAGGGTGATGAGTCCGAAGATAGAGGTCAGTCCTAAGGCGCGGTTCATCAGTCCCAGACCGATGAGTGCACCTGGAATCATCAGAGCCAAGGCAGCCATACAGACAGTAGTTACGCCATACTTCCTGAAATTGAATAACAGGAAGAAGAACACGATAATCATCGCAATGGTAATACCACCGATAATCTGCGGCATAGCCTCGTCGCCGTATTCAATCTCGCCACCCACCTCAGTACGCACACCTTGTGGCAGCAGGATTTCCTCCTGCATGATGCGGGCTATCTCTTTTTCAATAGGAGCGGTATAGACTCCCTGGGCAAACAGGGCCGTCACCGTGATGCAGCGTTCGCCGCCACGATGCATGATGCGGCTCTCACTCCACTTGGGAGCGACTTTGGCAATCTGGCGTAGAGGCACAGTCGAATTGGTGCTGTGCAGACCTCCTGATACAAGCGATGCAGGCGATGCAATGCCCAGATTGGCCACATCCGAGAAGGTCATGTCGGTATCGTCCTTCACCACAATAGGCAGTTCGTAGTTATCCTCCCAGATCTGTCCTACACGCAGGTCACTTGATGTGGCACTCAGAGCCAGCTGGGCGGTAGTGCGCGTAATACCTAATTGAGCAGAGGTAACTGGGTCGAGTTCTACGTTGATGATAGGATAAGGCTGCAGATAGTCGGTATGCACCCACTCCAGTTCCGGCATCTGGCGCATACGCTCCATCAGCCGTTCTGCCACCACATGCAGTGAATCAAGATTGTCGCCATAAAAACGATACTCCAATTCACTCACTTCCAGATAGTCTAGGCGTTTGAACTTCACATAGGCATTGGGGAACGCCTCACTCAATAGTGGCTGATATTGGGCCAGAAGGTCGAGTGTGGCTTTGTCGCTCTGAGTATTCACAATGAACTGTGCATAGTTATTACCCGCCATCTGAGGTGCGTAGGCATCCATGAAGCGGGGCGATGAACAGCCTATGAATCCTGTTATGCCTGTGATACGCTCATCTTTCTCAAGCACGTGTTGTACTGAATCGGCAATCACTTCTGTCTCTGCCAGTCCCTTACCATCGGGCAGGAATATCTCTACGGCAAACTGGTCGCGGTCGGCATATGGGAAGAGACGTATCTTCAGCGTGGGAGCTATCAGTGTTGAGAGCAGAATGACGGTGATGCCACCACCGATGGTTAGCCACGGGTTGGCAAAAGTCCAATCTAACACCTTATTATATGTACTCTGCACCCATTTGGTGATTTTGTTGCCATCGGTACTTACCTTATCAGGCTTGATGATGCGTGTCTCGAGGAATGGAATGACCGTGACAGCCAGTACCAATGACACCATCAGGTTGATGGTAATCGTGACGGGGAAATCCTCCAGACAATCGTGGAACATACCCTTCATCGTGATGAGGAACGGATAGAAGATGGCACAGATGCAGATGGTAGCCAAGAACATAGGCATGAAATACTGGCGGGCCGACTCAATGGCAGCATCAAAGGGCTTGAAGCCTTTGCCCAGATACTCCAGATAGCCATCGATGACTACAATCGAATTATCTACAATCATTCCCAACACTACAATCAGTGCCGCCAGCGTCACGATGTTCAGTTCGATACCCATCATATACATCACAGCCACACTCACAAAGGTGCTTAGCGGAATGGTGATAGCTGCCACGATGGCCGAACGGATAGGGAACAGCACCATCATCACCAGAATAATGATAGCCATCGAGATGAGCAGGTCGCGCAGGAAGTCGCTCACGCTCTTCGCCACCACTTTGGGTTTATCAGCTATGCGTGTTACGCTTACATCCTCGGGCAGTTCGTTCTCTCTGAAATCTTTCAGCACCCGATCAACCTCCTGACCATACTGCACCACATTATTACCTGGTGCCATCTCCATCGACAGCAACACACAGGGGTGTCCATCCTGCTCAATACGACTCGACATCGGTTCGTATTCACGCACCACACGGGCCACATCACGAACACGTACCACCTTACCCGTTGCTGGGTCAGAGAAGATGATCTGGTTGGCTATCTCTTCTTCGCTGTTCTCCTGAGCCTCCACGTGGATGGGTATCTGCTGGTCATCATCGCTGATACTGCCACTCATCGTGGTGATACCCTGAGCCTGCAGACGCGAAAAGAGCATCTGTTGACCTACACCATAAGCTTGCAAGCGCTGGCGGTCTATATAAAGACTGATCTGTTCTTTCTGCTCGCCGAAGAGTTTTACATTTGCCACCGACGGGATGCGACGCAGGCGGTCGCTCAAATCATCGCTGTATTGTTTCAACTCGCGGTAGCTGCGTTGGTCGCTCTCGATGGCGATAAGCAGCGCCGAGGTGTTTCCAAAATCATCGTTCACCACGATAGCCAGCACACCACTGGGCAACTGCGCCTTAAAGCCATTCAGACCGTGTTTTATCTTCGACCACACCTCGTCTTTGTTGTTCACATCATCGTTCAGTTTCACCATCACGATACACATGCCATTCTGACTCTGCGTAGTGGTCTTCTTGCGATTCACCTCGCCAAAGGTAAACAGATAACGCTCCAAAGGGCGGGCCACCTGCTGCTCAACCTCTTCTGATGTAGCACCTGGATATACCGCCACTACCACACCTTGTCGGATGGTGGCATGTGGAAATTCGTCTTTCGGCATGATATACATGCCATAGATGCCCATCACAAACAGAATGCCTACGATGAGCAATGATATTGAGTAATGCTCCAACGGCCATCGGAGCCAGTTAGTCCTATTTCCCATATTAATACACTACTTTGGTTCCTTCACTCAGTTTCTGATACCCCTCGGTAGCTATACGGTCGCCCATATTCAGTCCGTCGATGACACTCACAAAATTACCTTGTGGCTGACCGATAGTAACAGTTGTGCGATGAGCCGTGCTGTCCTTGCCAACCGTCCAGACAAACAAGCTGCCGTCTGACTTTCTCTGTACTGCCGTTACAGGAACCATTTTACCACCATCTGCCTGCGAGCCATCAGATACAAAACGCACATTTGCCACCATCCCTGGCAGCAGCTTGCGGTCACTATTTGCTACATTTATTCTTATATCGTACGTATGCGTGAGGGCATCGGCCTGCACGCCCTTCTCTATCTGTCCTCCCTGATAACTGCCATTGATGGCTTCAATCTGGATACTCGTTGGCGTATGGGCATTGATACCGCCTACTTCAGCTTCTGGTACTGCCACTTTTACCTTTACCGATGAGATATCAAGGATATTCACAATAGCCTGCGAGGGCATGGCTGTTTCACCCGCCCCAATCAGTTTCTTACCGATCACGCCACTAACAGGCGCTACCAACCGGCAATCGGCGAGATTCTTTTTGGCTACCTCCAGCTGCGATTTGGCCTGAGCCACCTTGCTCTGTATCTCTACCCACTGCACTTCGGGCAGCGAGCCGTTGTCGTGTAGCATCTTGTAGCGTGCCAATGCATCATTGGCCTGCGTCATCTGTGCCTCGGCACCACTCAGCAGGTTGCGGGCCTGAGTGTCGTCCATCTCTGCCAGTAGCTGACCTTTTCCTACGGTCTGGCCTTCACGCACCAATACACGCTTAACTACCCCCATTCCTGTAAAACTAACTGCGGTAGCCTCGCTTTCTTCCACCATACCCACATACGTCTGAGCATTATCCACCATACTGGGTGATACTACCTGTGTTTTCACTCTCGTCGGAGCCTTCATGCTCGATTTTGCCCCTTGTTGTTGGCAAGAACTGCCCAGTAATATGACTGATAGCAGTATCAAATAATCTTTTTTCATATTCAATTGTTTTATTTTGAGTGCAAAATTAATCCAAAATCGCCTATCATTCATGTTTGATTTCGCTTCATATCTTACCGATTTGGCATTATGATATCAAAAAAAACAATATTGATACCAAATAAGACATTAAAATTGAAAAATATTAAGTACTTTTGCAACATGAAACAGCATGAAGAAGTAACATTTCAGACATTAGCTAACAATGAGGATATCCAGATTGGCTATTCCGACAACGATATT